>QNYL01000288.1 GCA_003973375.1 Flavobacteriia bacterium | reverse complement strand
CCCGTGAAGCAGCATTTTATTACTCCGCCAAAAATGGAGGTAGTAACTAATATTGATATGGAGATAGAAGCATAATGAAGTTAGTTAAGCATTTTGATGAAAAAAAAGCTCTTTCGTTTGAAGGAGTTTTTTTTTGACTCTTTTTTTCCCTCTTCGCTCATAAAAAAAATTATTTCACAGAGACTCCAGAGAAGCATTGAGTTACTAGGAGAAATTTGATTTAGGTTTTCAATAATTTACCCTTTACCTTGCCTTCATCATTGGATTCTTTCCACGCAAAGCTCGCAAAATAAATTATAAAGAACGCAAAGAAATTAAATGATTGAAAAATTAGCTCATCAATTAACTAATCCCTTTTCCCTCTTCGCTCATTAAATCATAAATCATTCCTAAATCAGCAGCTTCCTTTTTTTCTTCTTTTTAATTTTTGTAATTTCACAAACCAAAATTTAAACTCTTGAAACAGGAAGAAGCCTTATCTCTATTAAAAACCGGAAAAAATATTTTCCTTACCGGATCAGCAGGTACCGGAAAAACCTACGTACTCAATCAGTATATTCAATATCTGAAAGCACGAAAAATACCGGTTTCCATTACGGCTTCCACCGGAATTGCAGCCACACATCTTGAAGGAACAACAATTCACGCCTGGGCAGGTATAGGTATTAAAGACTCTTTAAATCAGGCCCAGCTAAGAAAACTGAAAGAAAAAAAGTATCTGAAAAAGCATATCGAAAAATGCAAAGTGCTTATTATTGATGAGATCTCTATGCTGCACAAAAAGCAGTTTGATATGGTAAATCAGGTGATGAAATTCTTTAAAGAAACCGACAAGGCTTTTGGCGGAGTTCAATTAGTCCTCAGCGGGGATTTTTTTCAGTTGCCTCCGGTTGGAAGTTCAGGCGAGAGCAACCGGGATAAATTTGCTTTTATGGCACAGTCATGGCTGGATGCCGAACTGAATATTTGTTATTTAACCGAACAATTCCGGCAAACCGATACCGAACTAAACGACATTTTAAATGAGATCAGATCAGGAAATTTTTCACAAACTTCTCTCAACCGATTAAAGAATCACGAATCTGATCTGGATTCGGAAGAGCTTACAAAACTTTATACGCATAATCTGGATGTTGACCGGATCAATACCGCACATTTAAAATCGATCAAAGGAAAAAAAGAGAACTTTAAGGCAAAGATCAAAGGAAATTTAAAACTGGCAGAGACCGTAAAGAAATCGATCATGGCACCGGAAAACCTGGAGCTGAAAATCGGTGCCAAAGTAATGTTTGTTAAAAATAATTACGAAAAAGGTTATTTAAACGGTTCTTTGGGAGAGATCATACGATACAATAATGATGGTATTCCCGTGGTTCGAATGCTCAATGGTTATGAGATCTCAGCAGAACCGGAAGACTGGAGAATTGAAGAGGAAACCGGAAAATTACTGGTAAGTTATCAGCAGGTACCTTTACGCCTGGCCTGGGCAATTACCGTACATAAAAGTCAGGGAATGACTCTGGATGCCGCCGAAATGGATCTGAGCAAAACCTTTGAAAAAGGGCAGGGTTATGTGGCTTTATCAAGAGTTAAAAGTCTGGAAGGTTTAAAACTGACCGGCATCAACTCAGTGGCCCTGCAGGTAGATCCTCTGGCGTGGAAAGCCGATCAGCGCTTTCAGGAACTCTCTGAAAAGGCATTAAAAGAAACAGAAGATAAAGATCTTGAAGAACTGGCTAAAAAATTTATAAAAGCAAGTGGCGGTATTACCGGAAAGGACGAGATTGAAGAGAATACAAGGACCCTAAAAAAAGGAAAAAAGATCAGGAAAAAATCCACCTATCTGATCACCAAAGAGTTGGTAGATCAGGGATTTTCTTTACAGGAAATAGCAATCCAGAGAGACATTACAGAAGGAACCATTATTACACATCTTATCAGGATCTCTGATCTGTATCCCAATACAGATCTGAGTCGGTTTAAACCTTCCAGATCTGTAATGAATAAGGTAAAAAAAGCGAGGGAAAAGTTGTTAAAAGAAATAAATGACGGAGAATCTATCAGTTTAAAACCCATCTTTACACAACTGAATGGAGAGTTGAGTTATTCTGATATCAAACTGGCACTGTTGTATTTGTAAAATACTTTAAACAAACTTAAATGAACATAGAAGAATTCAGAAACTACTGTCTGGCCAAGAAATGTGTTACCGAATCCTTTCCTTTTGATGAAACCACGCTGGTGTTTAAAGTTTGTAACAAGATGTTTGCACTTACCGGACTTGAGAATCCTGAATTAAGAGTAAATCTAAAATGTGATCCTGACAGGGCTGTTGAACTCAGAGAAACCTATAAAAGTATCCTGCCGGGCTATCATATGAACAAAAGGCATTGGAATACAGTGGTGGTTGACGGTTCTTTTTCAGATGAATTCTTTAAAGAAATGATCGATCATTCTTACGATCTTATCGTACAGGGATTGCCTAAAAAAACAAAGGAAGATTTAAAAAATAATAAAAAGTAAAAAATGAGTATAAAAGACGAATTACTTAAGCGCAGTGAAGCCAAATGTGAATTGTGTTCCTCTGAAAAGGATCTTAGCGTATATGAAATACCACCCAATGGAAAGGGAACCGTTGACGACAGTATTCTGATCTGTGCTACCTGTAAAGAACAGATCGAAGACCCCGAAAAAGTTGATCCGAATCACTGGAGGTGTTTAAACGAAAGTATGTGGAGCGTGGTTCCGGGAGTTCAGGTTATAGCCTGGCGGATGCTGAACCGCTTAAAGAATGAAGGCTGGCCTCAGGATCTGCTTGAAATGCTCTATCTGGATGAGGAAACACAAAAATGGGCAGAAGCTACCGGAGAGGGTCTCGAAGAAAGTGAAAAGATCATCCATAAAGATGTCAATGGAGTGATATTACAGGCCGGAGACTCCGTGGTGCTGATCAAAGACCTGAAAGTAAAAGGCTCGAGCATGGTAGCCAAGCAGGGAACAGCGGTTCGCAGAATTTCTCTCGACAGCGAAAATGCCGAATATATAGAAGGTAAAGTAGATGGACAGCAGATCGTGATCATTACCAAATACGTTAAAAAAATAGGTTAAGATAAGGGTAAGACATTGCTTTTTAACTACCTAACAAATATCTTTGGCAAAATCTTTGGCAGCATCAACCAGATTTTTAAAGGTATTTTTATAAGCCGTATCTAATGAGATCTCATTTTTTGAGATTTCACATAGATAATCAATTCCTTTTTCCCGGATCTCAAGAGTTGTTAATTCAGAAATACCACAAAAGACAGCTACTGCTGTTTTTTGCTTTTTGGCAGATTCGAGTACACCGGAAATTACCTTTCCGGAAAAGGTCTGTGCATCAATTTTCCCTTCGCCTGTAATGATCCAGTTGGCATCTTTTATTTTTTGATCAAAGCCTGCAATATTTTTAATGATCTTAATTCCCGATTCAATTTTTCCATTAAAAAAAGCTATTGCTCCACCCCCAAGTCCGCCGGCAGCTCCTGCCCCGGGAATATTTTGCAGATCGACACCCAATTGTTTCTGTATAATACCTGAAAGATGCTTAAGTCCGCGATCAAGCCATTCTACCTCCTCTTTTGAAGCTCCTTTTTGAGAAGCATAGATCCGGGCAGCACCGTTTTTACCGTACAACGGATTGGTCACATCGGAAGCGATCTGAAGATCAACATTTTTTAACAGGGGATTTATCCGGTCTTTTTCAATTCTTTGAATCCTGATAAGATTTTCGCCAGTTGGCTGCACTTCTTTTCCTTCAGAATCAAGAAAGCGGTAGCCCAGGGCAGTTGCCATACCGATACCCAGATCGTTGGTGGCACTCCCTCCGATTCCCAGAATAATCTTTTCAGCTCCCCGTTCCAAAGCATCTTTG
>QNYL01000136.1 GCA_003973375.1 Flavobacteriia bacterium | reverse complement strand
TAAATTCTTCATAATTTAAAGTTTTAAAATTAAACATTTATTTTTTACCAAAACTTAAAAATGTGCACCTTTTTGTTTTGTTAAAACACAGGATTTATACATTTCTTATAATTGCCTTACTTTATTATTTCGTAAATTCGCAGGCTTAAAACATTTCTTTTTAAAATGCCTTTAACCGATAAATTTGGCAGAGAGATCACTTACCTGCGTTTGGCAATAACCGACCGTTGTAACCTGCGTTGCCAGTATTGTATGCCGGCTCAGGGCATTGATATTGTAAACAGAAAAGATCTGCTTACCTACAAAGAAATGTACCGCATTACACGGATTTTAAGTGAACTTGGTGTAAATAAGGTACGCCTAACGGGTGGAGAACCCTTTGTAAGAAAGGATTTTATAAAATTTCTGGAAACACTTTCCTTTAACGATAAGCTCGATCAGATCAATATAACCACCAATGGGGCCCTGATCGCTAAACATATTCCTAAACTTGAAGAACTTAACATCAAAGCAATAAATTTAAGTCTGGATACGCTTAGAGCCGATCGTTTTAAAACAATTACCCGCCGTGATGTTTTTGCCGAAACCTTGGAAACACTGGATAAATTGCTGGAAAGTTCTTTACAAATAAAACTGAATGTGGTTGTAATTCCGGGGCTGAATACCGATGAGATCATTGACTTTATAGAACTGTCAAAAGACAAGGACCTGTCGGTTAGATTTATTGAGGAAATGCCGTTTAACGGAGTGGGACAAAAAACTGATGATGAGATCTGGAATATAAAAAAGATCTACCATGAGATTGAAAAAAATTACAACAATATCATTCCGCTAAAAAGTAAAAGATCCTCCACTTCACAGAATTTTACCCTCAAAGGTTATAAGGGCTCTTTTGGTATCATTCCGGCCTTTACCCGTACGATTTGTAACGACTGTAACCGCATCAGGATCACTGCAACAGGAATGTTTAAGAATTGTTTGTTTGACGATGGGGTTTTTAACATTCGTGATTTTATACGTAACGGAGCAAGCGACGAAGAGATCGCTCAACTTTTTATCGATACGGTTCATAAAAAGCCTAAAAATGGTTTTGTAGCCGAAGCCAACAGAAAAGGCAATGTCTCTGAAAGTATGTCAACTATTGGGGGGTAGATTAATGTTAAGTGGTGAGTTGTGAGTGTTGAGTGATGAGTGATGAGTGTTGAATGATGAGTGGTAAGTTTTGAGTGATGAGTGATGAGCCCGCCTGCCGGCTCGCCTTGCTGCGAAGCAGGCGTGGCAGGTTTTGAGTGGTGAGTGATAACCCGAAAATAATGAATTATCTGATTCGCGTTTTGAATCAAAAAAAATAAATATTTATCAATGATAACAACTGAAAAAGCACTTGAGATCATCTTAAATCATACCGAAGATCTTGGTATTGAGGAAATTAATTTTAAAGACAGCCTTGGCATGGTTTTAAAGGAAGATATTCTTGCCGACCGGGATTTTCCTCCGTTCCACAGGGCGAGTATGGATGGAATTGCCATTACAACCGATGCTTTTAACAGCGGAAAAAGAGCGTTTAAGATCGAGGGGGTTCAGGCTGCCGGAAGTGAACAACTTAGCTTAAAAGATCCTGAAAACTGTATCGAGGTGATGACGGGAGCTATGGCGCCGGTAAATTCGGATGCAGTGATTCCTTACGAACTGGTAGAGATCACAGAGGGAATTGCCAGAGTAAGCATAAACGATATTCAGTATTTTCAAAATATTCACCGGAAAGGGCTCGACCGGAAAGAAAAAGACCTGCTCATTGCAAAAAATACAGTCATTTCGGCTGCAGAGATCGGTGTTTTAACCACTGTGGGAAAAACAACCGTTAAAGTGGCCAGAAATCCTAAGGTGATGATCATTTCTACCGGAGACGAACTGGTTGAAGTTGATCAGAAACCGGAAGCTTATCAGATCAGAAGGAGCAATGTACACACACTGGTTGCACTGCTGGAAAGAATTAAGATCGATGCAGACAGCATTCATATTGCTGATGATAAACCACTGTTAAAACAAAAAATCAAAGCAATCCTGGAAAATTATGATGTGCTGCTGTTCAGTGGTGCGGTAAGTAAGGGAAAATTCGACTTTTTACCGGAAGTTCTGGAAGAACTCGGTGTGGAAAAATTGTTTCACAAAGTGCGTCAGCGCCCGGGAAAACCTTTTTGGTTTGGTAAAAAAGATTCAACCACGATCTTTGCTTTCCCCGGAAATCCGGTATCTACCTTTGTAAGCTGTATGAAATATTTTTATCCCTGGGTAAAAAAATCGGCCGGTATTGGTTTTGAGAACAATGACTTCGCCATTTTAGCAAAGAGTTTTACATTTAAGCCCGATCTGACCTATTTTTTACAGGTTAAACTGGAGAATAAAAACGGACAAATATTAGCGCACCCCGTAGCCGGACACGGATCAGGAGACCTTGCCAATTTAGTGGACAATGATGCTTTTTTAGAGCTCCCCAGAGGAAATACACTTTTTAATCAAGGAGAGGTTTTTCCTTTGATCAGGTATCGGGGTAATTAGTGATGAGTTTTGAGTGGTGAGTGTTGAGTGTTAAGTGGTGAGTGGTGAGTTTTGAGCCCGCCTGCCGTCGAGGCAGGTTTTAAGTGTTAAGTGTTAAGTGTTAAATGTTTGATTATGAATAAAAGCCTGATAAAAGAAAAAAGTTTTCAATTTGCATTAAAAATCATTTCTTTTTATAGAGTATTAATTTCAGAAAATGAATTTATTATTTCAAAACAACTCTTGAAAAGTGGCACATCTATTGGTGCCAACATCGAAGAAGCATTGGCAGGGCAAACTAAAAAAGATTTTATAGCAAAAATGTCAATATCTTCAAAAGAAGCAAGAGAAACAAAATATTGGTTAAGATTATTAAGTGAAAGTGAATTAACTGAGAATGATGTCAGTTTTTTATTGGATGGTATCGACGAAATAATCCGAATGCTTACTTCTATTGTTAAAACATCTCAAAAAAACTTAACTAAAGACTTAACACTTAAGACTTAACACAAACAACTTAAAATCTTATTTTATGGAATTTTCACATATCAATAAAAAAAATCAACCCAAAATGGTCAATGTTGGGGATAAAAAAATTACCAAGAGAAGAGCTGTGGCAAAGGCAGAGATGTTTCTCGGAAAAGAGATTATTTCACACTTTGAAAATGATGAACTGATCACCAAAAAGGGTCCGGTATTTCAAACGGCGATCATTGCAGGAATTCAGGCTGTTAAAAAAACCTCTGAACTGATCCCTATGTGTCATCCGCTCATCATCAACGGAACGGATATTGATATTGATATTACAGATTCTGAACACATCGAAATTCTTTGCAGTGTTGAGATCGACGGGAAAACAGGTGTTGAAATGGAAGCACTAACCGGAGCAAGTACTGCAGCTCTTACCGTTTATGATATGTGCAAAGCGATCTCCCAGAAAATGATCATCAAAGAGATCAGACTGGTTGAAAAAACCGGAGGTAAATCCGATATCAAAAATTAACAGCTCTTATAAATCTTAGCGTTTTACATAGAATCCCGCCAGCGTTGCTCCTCTGCATAAGCCCATCATAGCAGAAATTATCAAATAAACATTTGTGTTCTAAGATTTTAAACCCATGTGAAAAAAGGAAAAATACCCGCCTTTCGACGGGTATTTAAAAAGAAAAATTGTTATGTGTAATTTGAAGTATTACAGAGGGTTGGCAACTACTTTAACACTCATGGTGATCTGTACCTCAAAATCAGTCCTGACTTGTCCGCTAAAAAATTCGCACTAAATATAGGCTCTGATAATCAGTATGTTACCTGGTATTTTGTGTGTTTTGACCGCACTAACTAGGTCAAAAATTACATATTAGAACCATAAAAACTAAG
>QNYL01000068.1 GCA_003973375.1 Flavobacteriia bacterium | reverse complement strand
GATGCCCAAGATGGAAGCTCATGAGAAAGCACTTTTACATAGGGCTTTTTCTGTATTTGTGTTTAACGAGCAGGAAGAATTGCTTTTACAACAAAGAGCAAAAGAAAAATACCATTCTCCTGAATTATGGACCAATACCTGTTGTAGTCACCAAAGAGCAGGAGAAAGCAATACAGAAGCAGGAAAAAGAAGGCTTAAGGAAGAAATGGGCTTTGATTGTGAACTGGAAGAGGTCTTTTCATTTATTTATAAAGCACCTTTTGATAACGGACTGACAGAGCATGAACTCGATCATGTTATGATTGGTTATTATAATGAGAATCCTGAGATTAATCCTGAAGAGGTATCGAATTTTAAGTGGATGAAACTGGAAGAGGTTAAAACCGATATGGAAAAACATCCTGAAAAATATACCGAATGGTTTAAGATCATTTTTAAAGAATCTTACGATAAACTTGTATTAAACGTATAGAAAGAAAAGAATAAGTCTTTCTTTAAAACAATACTATGAAGGTTACTGTTAACAGAAAAGCACATTTTAATGCAGCACATCGTTTGTATAATTGTGAGTGGAGTGATGCCCGGAATTCAGATGTTTTTGGTAAATGTGCCAATCCGAATTATCACGGGCATAATTACGAGCTGATCGTGGCCGTTACCGGAGAAATCCACCCCGATACAGGTTTTGTAATGGATATGAAGATTCTGAAAAACATCATCCGTGAAGAAATTGAAGATTACTTTGATCATAAGAATCTCAATGAAGAAGTACCTGAATTTAAAACTTTAAATCCAACCGCTGAAAATATTTCGGTAGTCATTTGGAATAAATTACGCAATAAGATCGATATGAAGTCGGAATTATCGGTAACCCTATATGAAACTCCCAGGAATTTTGTGATCTATAAGGGGGAATGATTTATCTTCATGTAGAATAAGGTCTGGAGAAAAAATTGTTTATCAAAGTCAGAGCATAAAAAAAACTCCGCACAAGGCGGAGTTCTTTATTATTATGAGAGTTAATACTTTTTTTTATTTACCGAAACTATAGGTAACTCCAAAGTTAATTCCTAAAGAAGAATAAGGAGCAACTGAGGTTAATGCTTTTGTTGGGTCACTATTAGGAACAGGAAGAGAATCTTCATAAGTAATTTCTGAAGGTGCCCAAATAGTGCCAAATACGGGATGACTAAAAGGAGCATCTCCTAAATTCCAAGTACCTCCGGGAATTGTAGCAGCGGGTGCACCGCCACCTAAAGAACCTTGAGGAACAGCAGGATAGTCAATGCTAAGATTAGCGAATTCAGAAGTGTTTCTTGTTACATTTATACCTAAATATTCCAATTCAGCAAATAGATTTAAGTTATCAGATAATTTGAATTTATACCCAAAAGCCCCTGTAAACCCTAAGGGTAATCTTCCATGATAGTCGTTTACACCTTTTGCAACAATTGGACCAAATGGGGTAGGAGTTGTTTTTGTAAATTCAGCTTCTGTTTTACCACCAAGTTTGGTAACCATCCCAATTCTTCCATAAAAATTACTTGGAAAATTGTAAACTAACGAAGCTGTTAGTCCATATGCTCTTGCGTGCGCTGTTCCTTCCGTATATTCTTTAATTGTTGCTCCGTCAGCAACATGGCTTGAAATATTTTGGTCAGCCCCATGTAAATAAGCAAATCCTAATTCAGCACCAAAGGTTTTACTAAAAAAGTATCCTGCTCTGAATTGAGCATTCAATCCCTCACCATAACTACCACGGTGAATGGTTTCTTTTGTTTGAGCATCATTAAGGGATGTTCCTGTAACAGTTCCCGCTGAGCTCATACCATATCCTCCACTACCAGACACATAAAATTGTGCAAATGTAAAATTGACAACAAAAATTGCCGCTACTAAAAATAAACTTCTTTTCATATTTTTTATATTTATTTGGGTTTAATAATGTAAAAATAATAATATTTTACCGTTAAAACAGATTTTTTTAAATAAAATTTAAAACACATGTTCTTTAGTTAAAATTGCTGTAATACACTTTGAGTTCCTGCAGATATTTCTGTTTAGCATCATCGGGTAGAAAGGAATATTCAAATGAATTTTTCGCCAGCTGATAAAGATCTTCTTTGGTCAGATTCAAAGCTTCCTGAATTTCAATATAATTTTGATTGACCTGTCCGCCAAAATAGGCGGGATCATCAGAATTAACCGTTATCTTTAATCCGAAATCCATCATTTTTTTAAGCGGATGATCTTTCAGATTCTTTACCACCTGTAATGCTGTGTTGGATAACGGGCAAACCGTCATAGCCAAATCTCTTTTAACGATCTCTTTTACCAGATCAGGATCTTTTAAAGCGTTGTTCCCATGGTCGATACGTGCTATTTTAAGAATATCCAAAGCTTCCCAAATGTATTCCGGCGGACCTTCTTCACCGGCATGGGCAACAGGAATATAACCTTCTTTTACTGAGGCTTTATAAACCTCTTTAAATTTGGAGGGCGGGTTGCCCGTTTCTGAGGAATCAAGTCCTACAGCCTTAATCTTATCTTTAAAAGGAAGTGATTGTTTAAGTGTTTTAAAAGCTTCTTCCTCAGACAAATGGCGTAAATAACTCATGATCAGATAAGAGCTTAAATTCATATTTTCTTCTGCATCTTTACAAGCCCTGGAAATTCCGTTGATTACGGTTTCAAAAGCAATCCCTCTTTCAGTATGTGTTTGAGGATCGAACATGATCTCGGTATGTTTTACATTCTGATCGGCACATTTTTTAAGATAGCTGTAGGTAAGATCGTAAAAATCCTGTTCATGGATCAAAACACCGGCTCCCTGGTAATAAATATCGAGGAAATCCTGTAAACAGCTAAACTGATAGGCTTTTTCTATTTCTTCAACACTTTTAAAGGGAATATCGATCTTATTTCTTTGGGCAATCTCAAACATCAGGGCAGGTTCAAAAGTCCCTTCAATATGCAGATGAAGTTCCGCTTTGGGTAAGTTTTCTATAAATTCTTTCATCAATAATTTCATTTATAAATTCTGATGATAAATGTAGGTATTTAATAGATCATTGAAAAATTGAAAAATTGAAAGATTGAAAAGTCTAAAATTTAAGATTTAAGATTGAAAATCGTATGGAGTCGGAAGATAGAAGTCCGGAGTCGGAATTTAAATAATTTTAGCATTAAAGCATTACATCATTAAAACATTATATCATCGAAAAAACAATCATTTTCTAATAAAAAATCTGATATTTGTACTATGAAAAAGATTTTCTTCATCATCGTTAGCTTAATAATTTTGATACTGATGTTTTCTTTTTTAAGTATGAAAGATCAAAATCCGCTTGAAGTGGGTGATACCATTCCTTCATTTACTTTGAAGGATCAGAACGGAAAGGATTTTGATATAGATCAATACAGGGGTAAACAGCCTTTGGTGATCTATTTTTATCCAAAAGATGATACGCCCGGCTGTACAAAAGAAGCCTGCTCTTTTCGTGATGAGTTTGAGGTTTTTACCGATCTCAACGTAAAAGTGATCGGGATCAGCTCTGATGATGTGGCTTCCCATAAAAAGTTTGCAGATAAATACCAGTTGCCCTTTACTTTACTGGCTGATACCGATAAGAAAGTCAGAAAACTTTTTGGTGTTCCGAACAGTTTTCTGGGAATCATCCCCGGAAGGGTAACCTATATCGTTAACAAAGATGGTATGGCTGCTGTTGATGTCGCTGGAAAAGTCTACACACCACAAGAGATCTCTGCAAAGATCTTGACAAAACTAAAAGAAGATGCAGAAGCGTACATCGGTTCTACGGTAACTGACGCAGTTATTACTGTGCCTGCTTACTTCAATGATTCACAGCGTAAAGCGACTAAAGATGCAGGTACTATTGCCGGTCTTAACGTTCTACGTATTATCAACGAGCCAACTGCTTCTGCACTGGC
>QNYL01000212.1 GCA_003973375.1 Flavobacteriia bacterium | reverse complement strand
TTTCATTGTTCTCTTTCCAGTTTACCATAACATGCTCATCATTAATCACATCAACCTGCCGCCCTTTGTATGTGGGCTGAATAGGTAAATGTCTGCTAAAACGCCTGTCGATTAAAACCAGCAGTTCAATATTTGAAGGTCTTCCATAAGCCTGAATTGCAGTAAGTGCAGCACGAGTGCTTCTTCCTGAATACAAAACGTCATCAATAAACACCACATTTTTATTGTCTACCAGAAAATCAATTACGGTACGGTTTGCCTCGAGAGGTTCATCTCTTCTTCTGAAATCATCGCGATAAAAAGTAATATCCAGTTTTCCTGAGGTAATATTTTTTATTCCGTATTCTTCTTCAAGGATTTTTACAAGCCGGTTACAAAGAAAGATTCCTCGTGGCTGAATGCCGATTAAAATGGTATCGGAAAAGTCGATATGATTCTCTATGAGCTGACAGGCAAGGCGATGAAGAATGATTTCAATTTCTTTTTCGTTGAGTAGAATCTTTTTGGCCATGATAGCTTTTAAGCATAATTAGTTATGCAAATTTACATTTTTTTTAAAACTGAACAGAATTATTTGATGTTAATTAAATTGTTAAGAAAAAATATTTTTTCATTTATTTTCAAAAGCGTGATATATTACATTAGCTTTTGAAAAATAGATATTTCTATGCAACAATTTTCATCAGAAAATGATAATCTTCCTCTTTCGAGATTTGAATTAATGCTCAAGACCAACAGTGTCTATTTTTTTGATGCCGATGAGTTTGAGCAGATTATTCTGCATTATGTGGAAAGCGGAAAAATCTCACTGGCCAATAAGGCGCTAAATCTGGGGCTTCAACAGCATCCGGCATCAGTTTCGTTAAAACTGATCCGGGTGGAGTTGCTTATCATTGATGAAAATATTGAGGAGGCAGAAGTGATTTTAAATAAACTTCAGGAATTTGAACCTGCAAATGATGAGATCTACATTCAAAAAGCAACTATTCTGTCAAAAAAAGGTTTGCATAAAAAAGCTATTGAGGTTTTAGAGATGTCTTTACAATACGCCGAAGATAAGGTGGAAATTTATTCGATGATCGGAATGGAATATCTTTTTATCGATGATTTTGATAGGGCTCGTTTAAATTTTGCCAAATGCCTTGAAGTGGAATACGACAATTATTCTTCTTTATACAATGTGATCTATTGCTATGAAATGATGGACAAGCATGAAGAAGCTATTCAGTATCTGATCGGGCATATTGATAAAGATCCGTACAGCGAAGTGGCCTGGCATCAGCTGGGGCGGCAGTATGTTTATGTTGAAGATTATAAAAAGGCGCTGGAAGCTTTTGATTTCGCTATTTTGATTGATGATGCTTTTATCGGGGCTCACCTGGAAAAGGCTAAAACACTTGAAAATCTGGAAAGATTTGAAGAAGCCATAGAATATTATCATCTTACGATGGAGATTGATACACCAACACCTTTTGTGTATCTGAGAATAGGAAAATGTTATGAAAAGCTGAATGATAAAGAAAAGGCTTTAGAATTTTTCGATAAGACCGTAAAAGAAGATCCATTGCTGGATAAGGGATGGCTTGCCCTTACGGATCTTTACATCTCCGAAAAGGATTACTCAACAGCCTTGCATTATATCAACAAAGCAATCAATATTGATGAAGAAAATAATGATTACTGGAATAAACTGGCCGAGATCAATTTAAAACTGAATCTCTATGAAGAAGCGGTTCAGGCCTATCAAAAAAGTATTCATTTAAAAGATGATAAATTAGAAACTTTTGTTGCCCTTGCCGGAATTTTTCACTTTTTGGGAAAATATGATAAAGCGATCCAGATCTTACTAAAAGGAGCAGAGATCTATCAGGATAATGCTGAGATCACTTATCGCCTCTCCGGAATTAATTATATTATGGGTAATGAAGAAAAAGCATTAGTATTACTTGAAAAGGCACTGAAGATCAATTATAATTACCACAATGTGATTGAAGATCTTTTTCCTACTTTCTTTTCTGATGCCCGTGTAATCTCTCTGCTCGATAGTTTTAAAAATATATAGCATTTCTTTAACATTCATTTCTGCTAAAAAGTAATATCTTAAAAGCTTCTTTTTATCAGTATCACTGACCAAATTAATTGAGTATATTTGGCAACTGAATATATTTAACTAAAATTAAACGAGTGGAAAGATCATTAAAAGATTATACAATTATTTCGTTAAAAGGTATTGCCATGGGAGCGGCCGATGTGGTACCTGGTGTTTCAGGGGGTACTATTGCCTTTGTTTCCGGTATTTATGAAGAGCTGATCCAGTCGATCAATAAAATAAATTTCAATGCTTTAAAAATTTTGAAGAATGAAGGGATTGCTGCAGCGTGGAAGTCGATCAATGGTAATTTTTTACTGGCATTGCTCACAGGTATTTTTATTAGTGTTATTTCGCTGGCTAAGATTATTCGTCAGCTACTCGAAACCCAGCCTGTTTTGTTATGGTCTTTTTTCTTCGGACTGGTTCTTGCCAGTGTAATTTATGTGGCCAAACAGATCACAGAATGGCGGCTGATCACTTTTGTAATGTTGATCTTAGGAGCAATAGCGGCATTCTTGATTACCCGGATTCAGCCTCAGCAACTTGAAATGAGCTATACATTTATCTTTTTTGCAGGAGCACTGGCAATTTGTGCCATGATCCTTCCGGGAATTTCGGGGAGTTTTATCCTTTTACTCTTAGGAGCCTATAAACCTGTGCTGGATGCAATTCATTATAAAGATTTTAAAACTCTGGCAATCCTTGCATTTGGGGCGATTGTAGGTTTACTCACTTTTTCACGACTCTTAAAATGGTTTTTTGATCATTATGAAAATATTACTCTGGCCACTTTAACGGGTTTTATTATTGGTTCACTGAATAAAATCTGGCCATGGAAAGAAGTGTTGCAATCGGAAATAATTGATGGTAAGCTAAAGGTTTTACAGGAGAAAAGCGTATCTCCAATGGCTTATGATGGTGATAACCAGCTCTTATATGCTGTATTTTTTGCAGTACTTGGATTTTTGATCATTGTATTACTGGAAAAACTGGCAGTTAAAAAATCAGAATAAAAAATGGCTGTAGAACGTACATTAACCGATCATATTTTACTTTTTATTAAAGGTATTGCCATGGGGGCCGCTAACAAGATCCCCGGGGTATCCGGTGGTATGGTGGCTTTTGTAACGGGTTTCTACGAGGAGTTGATCTATTCTTTGCAAAAAGTAAATAAAAAGGCTTTTAAATTGTTGTTTAATGGCCGTTTTAAAAGTTTTTACAGATATATCAATGGAAAATTCCTCCTTTTGGTCTTTGCAGGAAGCACATTCAGTTATTTTAGTGTATCCAGAGTGCTGGATTACTTTTTAACAAATTATGATCTGTATGTATGGAGTGCCTTTTTCGGACTCATCATCGGATCGATTTATTATATTGTTAAAGATTTCAACGACTGGAATATGAAAACCATTATCGCAATGGCATTAGGGACTGTATTGGGTATCGCCATAAGTTTTATGAGTCCTGCCAAAGAGAATGATAACCTTTGGTTTGTTTTTCTTTGCGGAATGATAGGGGTTTCAGGGATGACGCTTCCCGGATTGTCGGGGTCCTTTATCCTGATTTTACTGGGTAATTATGTATTGCTTTTAGTTGATTCAGTTAATGAATTGTATAAGATCATCGCTGATATTTTAAGATGGAATTTTGAATTTATTCACGATGAAGAGCGTATGCGTTACATAAAAATCATCAGTAGTTTTACTTTAGGCTCAGTTGCCGGACTGGTGGTTTCTTCACATATTCTCGGATATTTGCTCAAACATTGGCATAAGATCGTAACCGCTGCAATTATAGGTTTTATAACAGGTTCCCTTGGGATTGTATGGCCGTGGAAAACTGAAGTATATAAACTTGGTGAAA
>QNYL01000295.1 GCA_003973375.1 Flavobacteriia bacterium | reverse complement strand
AAGATGTGATTACCAAAGCTTTGGATTCTCCATTGCTGAATGATAACAGAATTACCGGAGCCAAAAAAGTACTGTTACTGATCGTTTCGGGAACAACCGAGGTTACTATTGATGAGATTGGTGAGATCAATGATTATATTCAGTCAGAAGCAAAAACCAATGTAGATATCATTATGGGGGTTGGAGAAGATGAAAGTCTGGGAGATGCAATCTCTGTAACTATTATCGCAACCGGTTTTAGCTATGATCAACAGGAAGCAATTACGGCCCTGAATTCAAAGAGAATCATCCATAAACTGGAAGATAATACAAGGCAGGAAACTAAAGTTGCTTCTCCTGAAAAGAAAGAGGCCAGAACTAAAGCTGCCGAACCGATGGTAAAACACAAGCTTGAAGAAGTAGAGGATGAAAGAACTGAAGAACCAAAAGAGGAGGTTGACGAGAACGATTTTATCATCTTCGATTCTAATATTGAAGAAGTTGAAGAAAATTCAGTTGAAGAAACTGAAAATCAATTTGAATTTACTTTTGATCTTCCTGTCAAGGATTTTCATACAGAAAGCTCAGAGCAAATTACGGAAAGTACCGATGTGCGGGAAATGGAAATCGTAGATTTAGAAGTGGTAAAGCCCGAAAGACCTCAAATTGAGAAGATCAAATATACACTTGAAATGGATGATGAATTTACTCCTGAAATCAAAGCACTTCACGATATCAAAGAGGATGAGGATATGAAGATCGAATTAAAGGCTGATAACAGCAAAGAAGAAATTCAGAATGTAAGTCCGGTAGAAGAAGAAAATATTACTGATGAAGAAGTATCTCCGCTTAATCTGACTATTTCTGAATTGCGTAAAAGAGCTGATGAACGTAGAAAGAGAATGAAGGATTTTAATTATAAATTTATCAACCGGTTGAATCAGAATATTGATGATATTGAAAGCCAGCCCGCCTATAAAAGAATGGGAGTTAATATTGACGGAGGAATTCCTTCTTCTGAGAATAGTATAAATAAATCAAGAACCAGCCTTAATCTGGATGAAAATGATGAAATCCAGTTTAGATCAAATAATTCCTTTTTGCACGATAATGTAGATTAGTTTAATAGATTTAGTTTTTTGTTAGTGGGAAAAAAACCCGGATCAGAAATTTCTGATCCGGGTTTTTTTATAGCTAAATCGGGTAAACTTATTCAAGGATCAGGCGTTTAGCAGCCTGTTGATTTCCTTGAATTATTTTAATAAAATAGATTCCTTTTGAGAGGTGATCTAAATTGAACTCATAAAAATTCTGAGAGATCCCGTTCTTTCGGTAAACCATTTTTCCGGTAAGGTCGTAAACAGAGATCTGCATTTCTTCATTGCCTTCCCGCTGGATAAAGAAAGATCCTCTTGACGGATTGGGATACAGGGTGAAATTCTTTTTTTCAAAATTATTTACCGCCAATAAAGTTGTTGCATCAATAGTGAAATCGTCAATTAATGCCCCTTCTCCATTTGTAGCCTGATCTGTTGCAAAAACAAATCTGAAAATTATATTCTTTTCATCCTTCAATGCGAACAAGTTGTAGCTGTACTCTTTCAGCTCAGACTGAGTACCTGTCCATTGTTTACCTACAGTTATCGGTCTGTCAACATTGATATAACTGCTGTTATACCAGTTCGGATCAGATTCGTTGCCCAAAATATTCCAGGTATGTCCCTGATCGGTAGTATATTCCATATAAAGCACATCCCAGTTTTCTTCTATATCAAAAGCCATTTTAAACTTCAGAACGGGATTTTCCATTTTTGACAGATCATAACAGGGAGAGATCAGGTAACTTGTAGTCTCATCGGTATAATTACCGGTAGGATTAGTGATGTAGGCATTTTTTGTAAGATCTTTAAATTTGGCAGTAGTTGAAATACCTCTTTGCCAGAGCTGTGTACTATTGCCTTTTGTTTCAACCATCCATTCATCCGGATTAACATCGCCAAACGTGTTGATATATTTCCCTGAAGAGGAATTATTGGACAGGAAGACGGCTGATAGAGTATTATTATCTGAAAAAGCATCTCCGTTTATGGTGGCTTCAACCTGAATTTGATGTTCTCCAAAATCAAGTCCGTTATGTTCCGGCAGGACGATCTCCTGAGTCTGATCGCTTGTTATATTTCCTTTGAACTGATGAGTATAATCTGTTCCGTCAATATTGTAGTTAATATCAACAGTATTGATATCATTAAGACCATTATTCTTAACAATGATCTTTGGTATAATTCCGCCACAACTCACAGTATTGTTATTTACTACCTGCAACAGGCTTACATCTTTTCCGGCTTTTTTAACAACAATAGGGGTTTGCCATACGCCTCTTCCATAGGTGCCTGCCGTCAGAATTTCATCTTCAATATTTATTTCCAGGTCTTTAACAGGTACGTTAGGTAAATTGTTTGAGAAAACTTCCCACTGAGACATCTTGTCATTGATGTGATAGACGCCTAAACTGGTACCTACATAAAGATCATTGTCAGGACTATGTTTTTGATGTTTGATGATAAATTTAGGCTCGCTGGGCAGATTAAGATCAATATCATTCCAATTTACTCCTCCATCCTTGGATTTCATCACGCCATTAGAATAAAAACCTCCTAAGGTAACATACACTATAGAATTGTCATTATTGTTAATTTCGATAGAAGAAATCGAGCTTTCAAAAGGATAATCAATCTTGGTAAAGGTCGTTCCTCCATCAGTACTTTTGTATAAATTATTACTTCTGGAAACATAAATGAGATTAGGGTCGGTTTTTGAGACTCTGATATTATTCAGGTCTCCTCCAAATACTGCATCCGATACTGCTTCCCATGTATTGTTCTCATTCAGTTTATACAGTTTCCGGTATCCTGCAAGAATATCACCATCTCTGTTGATCACTAAAGGAGTAACCCAGCTTCCTCCACTATCGTGGTTGTCCTCATCAACTTCATCTTCAGGTGCCTGAGCTATTTGTCCGCCACTTGAAACCCCGGCATTGTACGAAATATTCAAACTGCTTCCGTGTTGTGTAAAGCCATAATAAATATTCTGATCTTTTGGATCAATGGCACAGTCCATACCATCTCCTCCGTGATATCTGTACCAGGCATTATTAGAGTACCCAAAGCCTCCGTTATCCTGCAATCCGCCTACAACATAATCTTTTGATGTTTTTGCAGTTGAGATCCTGTAATACTGGCTGATCACAAGATTCTCTGTAAGCTCTGTAAAATTTTTACCATTATCTTTAGATTCATAGATCCCGCCATCAGTTCCGGCATATAGTTTTAAATTATAATATCTTAAAAAATGGATATCGGCGTGGGTATAATTTGGCAGAGAAACATCCCACCAGCGGTTCAACTGTTTGAAATCATTGCCACCATTTGTAGATTTCCAGATATCGAGCACCCCGACGAAGAGGGTATTTGGATCTGTTGGGGAAACGGTCATAGCCATATCATACCAGGCCTGTTTGCTACCGCCAAAAATATCATCATCTTCATTTGTCTTTTTAAAGGTCGTACCACTGTCGGTTGACCTGTAAATACCATTAAAGGAGTTTTCATTAGTGGCACTTAATACATAAACTATATTGGCATTGGCAGGGGATACACCAATAGTCATTCTTGAGGAAGAAGCAGGTAAATTGCTTGTAATTTTTGAAAAATTAACACCACCATCGGTTGATTTGTAGAATTCAGAGGAGGTCACCGCATAGATCGTTGTTGGATCATTGGGTCTCATTTTAATATCCCGGATGTTACCGCTTAATTTTCGTCTCCAGTTCTCTCCTGAATCCTCAGTCCGGTAAAAGCCCCGATTTGTGGCTACCCAAAGAATTTTTGAATCTTTAGGATTGATGATGATCTCGTTGGCGGAGCTGTTCGGACTGTTAAATTCGAGTCCGGTCTTTTTCCAGGTTTTTCCTCCATCAGTAGATTT
>QNYL01000301.1 GCA_003973375.1 Flavobacteriia bacterium | reverse complement strand
TGAAAGAAAAGCAAATAAAGACGACTAAATGCTGATTGTCTGAAATATTTGTTTTCCCTGTTTTTACACAAAAGACTAATAAACAAGAAACAGTCTGTTAAATGATATAACAGACTGTTTTTTTTATATATAACCAGTTATTAAACCCGTACCGGCTGCATTCTCAGTTCTTCAATCTGCATACTGATGTTGTTTAAAGAATTCCTTGCAGATTCAAGCTCATTGTAAAACTGATCTTTGGATTCTTCAAAGCGGTCTTTAACCTTAGTAAAAAGACCATCGTAATAATTAATTCCATCCTGTAAGTTCTTTGAAAAATTTACCAGATATTTCTCCTGTTTTCTGTTCATAGAATCTTTAGATTCCTCAACTTTATTCTTCAGATAATCAAGATAGAGATTCAACTCTTTGATGAACATATTCGGTCTTTCTACACTAATCACTTTGGCACGACCGTAAATATGATCAACCATTTCTTTTAAACTGAGCTTTTTAGAAAAGTAGGCCATATTAGGTCCCGGACAAATGGAAACGCCTAATCCTTCCTGTTTTGTATCTATATTATTATTCAATAAAGCAGAAGTTCCCAAGCCTACACAAATACAGGATTTTACCGTAATTTTATCGTATTCTTTTTTGTACTCTTCAGTAGAAAGACTTTTTTTATTAAGTTCTTTGATCTTATTTTTTTGATATTGCCTTGAGGCTGTACAGATTTTATGCTCTGTGAATTCATTATTTAAAGCTACATATTGTTTCGGACAAGGACTGCCGGGACGTCCAAGATCAATTCTTTTCTGTTTCTCCAGATCTTTTGTATTTCCCCGCAAGTTATTAAAGGGTACGCCGAGAGGAGAAATATCACTTAAATAAAGATCTTCTTCACCTGCTTTTTCAAGTTTATGAATAGTTTCTTCATCAACAGAAGTCACCTCAGGAACCAGTAAGAAAGGAGAACCCCAACCTACTGAATCTACATGATAATGCTCCAGCAGGAATTCGTGTTCTTCAAACGTACCAACACCTCCCTGGGCAGTAATCAAAACAGTCAAATCATTCTCAGGAATTACTCTGTTTTTATTTTTAAGCGCCTTAACCAATATTTCATTTATTGATCTTTCCAGATCTTTCCTGTTGATCTTAAACTCTTCCAAAATAGGACCCATCAAATAACCTTCTGTAGCAAAGGCATGGCCTCCACAGTTCAATCCCGATTCTATACGATATTCAGATACCCAAATTCCCTTTTTTGCAAGATATTTTCCCTGAATTAGAGCCGAGCGATAATCACTCACCTTTAAAACAACCTTCTTTTTGATATTTCCTTGAGAATCAGGAAAAAAATCATCAAAATTCTCAAGATATGCATAAAGTCTCGGATTCATTCCGGCAGAAAGAACCAGTGAAGAACTCAGGTCACTGTTGGCAAACCCTCTTAAAGCAGCATGTGCATCATTGTATTCTGCAGAAAGTAATTTTCCGTTCTTAATATTCTCCCGATCTAATTTTGTCATGATATTTACATCAATACTACCCTTAGAGAAACTGTTCTTAAAACGTTTTTCCAGATCATCGAAATTAAAATATTTTGACTTAAAATTGTTAAGTTCCTTTTTTAAAGATGCATTATCAGGCAAAAGACTCAGGTATTCTTTAATACCATCACTCTTATCTCTCACTGACTTTTTAATTTCATTGAATTTTCTATCGGTAATTTCATTTACAAGATTAAGATAAGAGGTAATCCTTTTTGCCCTGAAATCTTCAATCTTATCTGAGATCTCCTTGTAAGGGATCTCGTACTTTTCACTGTAAACCTTCCTGATCTTTTCAATAAGGATATCATCAACCAGCGATATCACTGAATCAATTCCGTAATGAGAGATCTTTAACGGAGTATCGATTGTAAAACCAATTCCCATTACAGGAATATGAAAGGTGTGCGTTTTTGACATATTATTATTTTAAATTTATTTCAAAATTCATAAAGAGAGGAAAAAATTATTCCTTCTCAATAGAATTACGCAAGTTACGAATTAATTCAATTAAGATATTAAAAATGTTTAATCTGTAACAATAAAGAGATTTTTTTAGAAAAACAAAACAATATTCAGAATAAAATATATTTACACACCTGTATATCTGTTATTTACAATTACTTTTCAAGTTGAAGAATAAACGACTCCAAAGGCTGTAATACTATTTTTACATTTCCTTTTCCTTCTTCAACCCGTAATTCAATGGAGAATTTATTGCTCAACTGATTAATTAATCTATAAATTCCTTGTTGCAATCCCCACTCAGAAATTACCTCTTCCGGAATCTTCAGTTCAAATTCATGTATTTCTGAAATATCAAAATTAGAAACCACAATAAGCTTTTCCTCATCGCTCCAGCGCACATAAGAAAATACCCTATGGTTGTAATTTTGTGTATGTTCCCGGTTGTAGTAATGGATCTCTCTGTAATTCCCCGTCAGCGCACTGCTGTTTACGGTAAAATTCAGTAAACTTTTATAAAAACTGCGTAAATCCCTTTCTTTTTCTGATAACTGACCACCATCAAAATTATTATCATTCAGCCATCGCTGATGATGAGGAACTCCGATATAATCGAAGATTGAAGTTCTTGTTGGCGAGCCGAAACCGGCCTTTTCCAGAGCGGGCTCTCCAACTTCCTGCCCGAAATAGATCATCGTGGGTGAAGTACTGATCGTGGCTGAAACCACCATGGCAGGTTTTCCGTTTTCTGCAAAACGGGCAAAATCATCACAAGGCAAACGCTGTTCATCATGATTTTCCAAAAAATGAAGCATCTGATGTTCAATATCGGCCATTTCTTCCTGTACTTTAGGAATATGATCAGTCCAGCCATAACCTTTTACAATATGTTTCAGCGAATCGTAAAAGGCTACTTTATCATAGAGGTAATCCATCTTTCCCAGAAAAATAAAAGGGCGATACAGATCCGGGTTATAAACCTCTGCCAGTAGGAATGCATCTTTCTTTTTCATTTTGATTGATGAATTCATAAAACTCCAGAATTCTACCGGAACCATTTCTGCCATATCGTATCTAAAACCGTCCACTCCTTTATCCAGCCAGAACAAAGCAATATCTCTGAATTTCTTCCACGAGTCAGGTACTTCCCTCTCTTTCCAGAAATTATAATGTTCCTCGTATCCTTTTTGGGCATAATCTTCCGGTAATTCATCAAAATCTTTTACACCCTCAGGACTTATCCCATAATTGATCTTTACCGTTTCATACCAATCGTAAAAATCGGGTTGTGCCCTGCGCGATCCATTACCGGTCCATTTAGCAGGAATTTCAATATATTCTCCTCTGTCATCAGGAACATTTACTCCACCTAATGGTATATATCCTTCCCTCCATTCAGGCACTTTAAACGGCTCTCCAACCACATAGTAAAAGTTATTATTCTTTTTATAGACTAACGTAGTATCGTCCCCAGCTCCAAAATCAGAGATACCTTCCGGATTATTCATACCTTCATATTTTCTCGCCACATGATTGGGTACAATATCAATCAGCATTTTCAATCCTGCTTTATGTGTACGGTCGATCAACTGTTCAAATTCCTCCATTCTTTTGGCGGGATCTTCGGCAAGATCAGGGTCAACCTGATAATAATCCTTCACCGCATAAGGAGATCCTGCCCTGCCTTTTACCACATCAGGATGATCATTGGAAATACCGTATTTTGTATAGTCTGTAACGGTAGCATGATGCAAAACCCCGGTGTACCATATATGAGTTATGCCCAGTTTTTTGATTTCCTGCAGAGCTTTAGATGTAAAATCGTTAAATTTTCCTACTCCGTTCTCCTCTATTGTTCCCCAGGGCTTGTTGGTTGTATTGGTATTACCGAAAAGCCGGGTAAAAACCTGATAGATCACTATTTTTTTGTTCATCCTGTGTAAAATTATTTATGTAGGAACAGAATTTATCGTCAAAATTTAATAAAAGCCTGTTCAGTTAA
>QNYL01000260.1 GCA_003973375.1 Flavobacteriia bacterium | reverse complement strand
GTCCCTTAGCGTTATCAGTTCCCAGTAGCTGGCACTTCCCCAGGTACTCCTTGAACCACCATTTCTCACCGCCGATGATGACACGCATGTACCCTTTCTTCCTGTCCCAAGACAACTCAATGTCGTGTACGCCCAGAGGAATCTGAGCTTGCACTCCAATGGGCGCATCAGACTGGTACTGGGCATCTTCATAAACATCGGTGCTAAGAAGCATTAGCCACCTCTGCTAGTTCGGCCACGGCGGTTTCTTTTTTCTGACCGCATGAAACTAAAAGTACGACCAGTGTAAGGACTGTAAATAATCGTTTCATCTTATTATTTTTTTGAGGATTTTAAATTTACATCATATTTTGATTCAATATCATCAGAGGTACTACCAATTTTGGCATTCTCTTTTTTAATCTCCATCTCTTCCGCAAAATCCGGTGGAAGCTCTATAAAACCTTTTTCGGTATAAACCCTTAAGGTATTGTTGCTAAAATGATAAACGTTGATATTGTTATGTTTAAGATCGATAAAAAGATCAAAGGCGCTTTCCGGACAGTTGTGGCTTTTACATCCACTCGAGTGAACAATATGATTCTCAATTGTAATAGGAGTTTCTGTATTCCAGTTTTGAACCAGCAGATCATAATTGAGTCTCTTCATGTTTTGCAATCTCTTCTTCAACACCTTATTCTGAAATATTTTTTCTTCGGTAGGGTATTTTCCTTCAAGATCTTCTAAAAAGAACAAACCTTGTTTTGCCTTCTTTTTTTTCACCTCCTTTGTAACCACAGGCTTTTCTACTTCTGCCTTTTCGGTCTCCACCGAATCGATTTGTTTTTGATCAATGGATTCTGTTTTTTGAGGTGCTTCAACAGGCTGTACTTTTTCTTTTTTACAACCGATGAGAAAAATAAACATCAACAAGAGTAATAAAAGTGATTTTTTCATAAAAAAAATGTGATTTATTTTTTAAAATACTGATAAACAGATATTAAAATCATAATAATTAATATAGGATAGATAATAACCAGATCAACCCGGATCATATTATCTACATGGGTTGATGCTGCCCATAGATGTACAATAAATTCCCATATCATATATGCAATAATAAGAATAATGGTTATTTTTTGAAATTTTGTCATTAATCTTAATTCTAATAATCAAATATACAGAATTTTAATCCATAAAAAAAACAGAATACTGGTCAAGCCTGTATCGAAAAGTAGTGTAATCAGGATTTATCTTTTTTATTTTTTTATAAACCGGATTGGCTCCAATAGAACGATTTGCAGCATTAGAGGGAGATATCAGTGAAATGGTTTTATAATTTCTGTTATTAAATTCAAACTGATAAATTTTAGGTATCATTTCAGAAATCAATTCCATTTTAACACCATAAGGTTTGATGTATTTTCTAAAAAGATATTCGGGTCCGTTCTTACTGTTACCTCCGGTGAATAGAATGGTCTTAACAGAAGGATTTTTCCTAAATATACTAAAAACATCCCTTAACTTAATATTTTTCATCTCTTGATCTGATGCATTGATCTTTTCTCTCATACAACTTTCAACAATATCGTAAATGCCAATTTTATTTTTCTCTAAAAAGTTTTTTCTCTGTACAACTGCTTCTTCGGTATTGAGATATTTTAGATTCAGATTAAAAATACGATCCATAATAGGCCAAAGTAATCCGTTTTTACTACCATAACAAAAGTTTACATCTTCTGCATAAAGTTCCCCCGTTGAGAATCTGGGCGGTGGTATTGTACCCATGATAAGCTTTGTTGCTCCTTCCGGCACAAAAGGTTTATATGGATGTAAATGTTTAAACATAAAATAATATTATCAAGACAAAATAAGACCGTTGCAATACTCTTTTGAATCATAAGATAAAGACCATTCTCCACCCAACTTCTTCCTACTCAAAATGTTAAGTCCTCAAAAACAAAAGTTTACTGCGGGTTATTTTTTTCGAGCGTCGAATTTGAACAAATTATCGTCTTTTGCAAGGGTCTTAAAATACTAATAAATTTTAAGAGATCCGCTAAAATATAATGTGGGTATTTCTTATCTTTGTTCTCTTAATTTTTTAACCCTTTGAGTATCTCACTCAATAAAATATACAAAATGATGAAAACTGTAAACGACATTAATTTTAAAGATAAAAAGGCATTGATCAGAGTGGATTTCAATGTTCCTCTTAACGAAAACTTTGAAGTAACCGATCCAACCCGTATTGAAGCTGCAAAACCAAGCATTATAAAAGTGCTGGAAGACGGAGGAAGTGCTATTTTAATGTCACATCTCGGACGCCCAAAAGGAGTTGATAAAAAATTCTCTCTTGAACATATTATCAAAGCCGTATCCGATATTATAGGAGTAACTGTTAAATTTGCAGATGATTGTATAGGTGAATCTGCTGAAAAAGCTGCCGCAGAACTCAAAAACGGTGAAGTATTATTACTCGAAAATCTGCGTTTTCACCCTGAGGAAAAAGCCGGTGATAAAGATTTTGCCGAAAAACTTTCTAAACTTGGTGATGTTTATGTAAATGATGCTTTTGGTACTGCACACCGTGCCCATGCTTCAACTGCCGTAATTGCTCAATTCTTTCCTGAGAACAAATGTGCCGGACTTTTACTTGCAAAAGAAGTTGAAAATCTGAATCAGGTGTTGAACAACAGTGAAAAACCGGTTACTGCTATAATTGGCGGAGCAAAGGTTTCCTCTAAGATTGGTGTTATGATGAATATTTTAGATAAAGTTGACAACATCATCATTGGTGGTGGAATGGCTTTTACCTTTATAAAAGTTAAAGGTGGAAAAATCGGAGATTCACTGGTAGAAGATGACAAACTCGATGTAGCTCAGGATATTCTGAATATGGCCAAACAAAAAAATACCAAGATCCATTTACCAGTTGACGTGATAGGAGCCGACAGCTTTAGCGAAGATGCCAACACACAGGTTTTCCCGGCCAATGATATTCCTGACGGATGGATGGGACTCGATGCAGGACCAAAGACCAATGTTGGTTTTTCTTATGTTATTGCAGATTCAAAGACCATTTTATGGAATGGCCCGGTTGGCGTTTTTGAAATGGAAAAATTTGCCAAGGGTACTATCGAACTGGGTAATGCCATAGCAGATGCTACTGCCGACGGAGCTTTTTCATTAGTGGGCGGAGGAGACTCCGTAGCTGCCGTAAAACAATTCGGCCTGACCGACAAAGTAAGCTACGTTTCTACTGGTGGCGGTGCCATGCTGGAAATGCTGGAGGGTAAAACCCTTCCAGGAATTGCTGCTCTGGAAGAATAAATATTTATAAAGACCGGATCTGAGCTTATCAGTCCGGTCTTTCTCATTTCCTACATCCCGATTTCGATCTTCAACATTCGACTCCTGCCTCGCCACAGACGGGTTTGACTTTCGACATTCGACATTTGACTTTCGACATAAAAATTAACTCATGATCTACACCACACTTCCAAATACTGATATCAAAGTAAGTAAAATCTGCCTGGGAACCATGACCTTTGGCGAACAGAATAGTGAAGCAGACGCTCACGAACAATTAAACTATGCTGTGGAACAAGGTGTCAATTTCATCGATACTGCCGAGCTTTATGCCGTTCCGGCAAGGAAAGAGACTCAGGGACTTACAGAACAATATATCGGAAACTGGTTAAAAGATCAAAAAAGAGAAGAACTTGTTATCGCTACTAAAATTACCGGACCCAGTGACGGTTTGAAATACATCAGAGAGAAAATGGATTTTTCTGATGAATCAATTGACGAGGCTTTGAATAAAAGTTTAAAGCGCCTGAAAACAGATTATATAGACTTGTATCAGTTGCACTGGCCGGAAAGAAATGCCAACTTTTTTGGAACCAGATTTTACAAACACAATCCGGATGATCAATGGACCGATAATTTTAAACAGGTTATGAATAATTTTAGAAATGAATTTAAGTAGCCATACCGCCACGATTAGCATTAACGGGATTAGGATCAGCATGCCAACCGTGAATTCACGAGACATAAACTCGAAGA
>QNYL01000141.1 GCA_003973375.1 Flavobacteriia bacterium | reverse complement strand
TATATTCAAAAGCCTTGATATGCATATAAAACTGTCCTTTATCATCACACGCACCACGGGCAAAAATGGCCCCTTCGGGATGAATATCCGTTTTTTTGATTACCGGATCAAACGGAGGAGAATCCCAAAGTTCGATCGGATCAGCCGGTTGCACATCATAGTGTCCGTAAACCAAAACCGTAGGCAGATCCTTATCGATGATATGTTCTCCATAAACGATCGGGTTTCCCGATGTCTCACAGATCTCTACTTTTTTGCAGCCTGCTTCAACAAGTGAATCCTTAATAGAATCAGCTGTTTTTAAGATGTCTTTTTTATGCTCCGGATCCGCACTAACAGAAGGAATCTTTAATAATTCGATCAATTCATTGATAAAGCGTTCTTTATTTTCCTGAATATATTTTTTTATTGTTTTCATGGTATTTATTTTTTTACAAAAACAAAGATAGACAAAAGAAAATATTTATATTTATGCTCTGTTAAAAAGTATTTTTTTTATAAATATTTACAAATAATAAACTTATGCAATCGAGAAGAAACTTTATAAAGAAAACGGCTGTTGTTGGTGCCGGAATTGCTTTGGCTCCAAACCTGACATTTGGAATAAACATGTCTAAAGAAAAGCTTAAAGTAGGGATGATCGGTGTGGGTTTACGAGGCACAAATCATCTTAACAATGTTTTACGCAGAGATGATGTGATCGTTACAGCCATATGTGATGTTGACCCAAACAGAATTAACATTGCCTTAGAGCATATTAAAAAAAGCGGACAGAAAAAACCACAGGTATTTGGAAGCAGTGCATATGATTACAGAAATCTTTTAGATTTAAAAGATGTAGATGCCGTGATTATTGCTACACCCTGGTTATGGCACACAAGAATGACTGTTGATGCTATGAAAGCAGGTAAATACGCTGGGGTTGAGGTATCTGCGGCCAATACCATGGAAGAATGCTGGGATCTGGTAAATACACATGAATCTACCGGAACACATATGATGATCCTTGAAAATGTTAATTACAGAAGAGATGTACTGGCAGCACTGAATATGGTAAAGCAGAATATTTTTGGAGAACTGGTTCACTTCCGTTGCGGATATCAGCACGATCTGAGAGGGGTTAAATTTAATGATGGGAAAACACCCTATGGAAAAGGTGCTGAGTTCGGTCCAAAAGGCCTTTCAGAGGCTCGCTGGAGAACACAACATTCGCTTAAGCGCAACGCCGATGTATATCCTACACACGGAATAGGCCCTATAGCTGTAATGGATAATATCAACCGTGGTAACCGGTTTATGAGTTTAACCTCTCATGCTACAAAAAGCAGAGGTCTGCACAATTATATTGTTGAGGTGGGAGGAAAAGACCACCCCAATGCTAAATTAAAATGGAAATTAGGAGATATCGTTACCAGTACTATTGAAACTGCCGGCGGAGAAACCATTATCGTTACACACGATACAAATCTGCCAAGACCTTATTCCTTAGGTTTTAGAGTTCAGGGTACCAAAGGGCTCTGGGAGAAAGACGGTGACAGAATTTATATTGAAGGAAAATCCGAACCGCACCACTGGGATAGCTCTAAAGAATGGCTGGAAAAATACGATCATCCTTTATGGAAAAGATTCGGCAAACATGCAACCGGAGCAGGACACGGAGGAATGGACTTCTTTGTGCTCAATGCTTTTGTTGAATCAGCCAAACAAAATATTGCACCTCCACTGGATGCTTATGATGCAGCCGCCTGGAGTGCAATTACACCTTTATCGGAAGATTCTATTGCAAACAATGGTGAGCCTCAGGATTTTCCCGATTTTACGAGAGGAAACTGGATAAAACGAAAACCATATAATTGGATGAAAGATACCTATTAATTTTTGAGTTATTTGAGTTAATTGAAATGACAGGTGGCTGACATTTTGTGCCGGTCACTTGTTTTTAAAACTTAATAAATTATTACATAATTGATGAATACTTACAAACCCAATATTAATTAACCATTTAAAATACTAATTTTATGAGGAAATTATTTATGTTACTTTTATTTACGTTTGGTGTTTTTATAAATACTCAGGCACAAAATAAAATTGTGACAGGAACTGTTGTCGATGAAACAGGCATGCCTCTTCCTGGTGCTTCTATTTTGGTTAAAGGCACAAAAAAAGGTAAAACTACCGATCTTGATGGTAAATTTTCGATAAGTGTTACCAATGCAGATGTGTTGGTTGTTACTTATGTAGGTTACCAAAAGAAGGAAATACCGGTGAAAGATAAATTGTCTTTCAATATCAGGCTGGAACCTGATAACAATCAACTGGATGAAGTTGTTGTTGTGAGTTATGGTTCTAAGAAAAAGAAAAGTATCGTATCTGCTGTTACAACGGTGAAACCTGCTGATCTTAAAGTATCCTCCAGTAACCTTACAACTGCCCTTGCCGGTAGAATTTCGGGTATCATTGGATATCAGAGAGGTGGAGAGCCCGGAAATGATGATGCACAATTTTTTATCCGGGGTGTTACCACTTTCGGATACGGTTCAAATCCGTTGATCTTAATTGATGGTGTTGAATTAACCGTTAGCGATTTAAGAAGATTGAATCCTGATGATATTCAATCCTTTTCCATTATGAAAGATGCATCGGCCACTGCACTTTATGGTGCACGTGGAGCAAATGGTGTAATCTTTGTTACTACTAAATCCGGTTATGAAGGCAAGCTAAAAGTTTCTGCGAGATTTGAAACTTCATTATCAAAATCTACTCAGGATATTGAACTGGCTGATCCTATTACCTATATGAAAATGGGTAATGAAGCGGTAAGAACAAGAGATCCGTTGGGGTTATTACCTTATACGTTAAAGAAAATTGAAAATACTATTAATGGAACTAATCCTATTTTATATCCAACTACCGATTGGCAAAAAGAATTGTTTAAGGATCACACCATGAATTCACGTTTGAATTTAAACTTAAAAGGTGGTGGCAAAACAGCCCTGTATTTTGTTTCTCTTTCAGTTAATCAGGATAATGGTATCTTAAAAGTACCTTCAGTAAGTAATTTTAATAACAATATTGATTATAAGCAATTTAATTTACGTTCTAACATAGACCTGAGTCTTACCAAAACCTCAAAATTAAAACTGAATTTTAATTTTAGTTTTGATGATTATAACGGCCCGCCACAGGGAGGTAGAACTGTTTACAACATGGTTATGAGAAGTAACCCTGTATACTTCAGACCTTTTTATGAAAAAGATGAAGAACATCAATATACCCAGCATATTTTATTTGGAAACTATGGAGATGGCGATTACCTGAATCCATATGCTGAAATGGTAAGAGGTTATAAAGAGGGAGGTAGTTCCAAGATCATTGCCCAGCTTGAATTTGATCAGAAACTGGATATGATCACAGAAGGTTTACATTTTAAAGCTATATACAACGGAACAAAAGAATCATCTTATTTTGTGGTACGTTCGTATAGACCGTATTATTATACACCGTTTGAAAATAGTGAAACGGGTGAGGTTTCTTTAATACTCTTAAATGAAGATCAAGGAACAGAGTACTTAAGTTACGGGGAACTTCCAAAAAATGTAATTACTTCTCATTATTTGGAAGCACGAATGGATTACACCAAAGAATTTAATGAAGATCACAGAGTTACAGGATTATTGGTATATACTTTAAATGACCGTTTGTACTCTAATGCAGGAAGCCTGCAAAAATCATTACCTTACAGAAACATGGGCCTGGCAGGGCGTTTTAATTATGCGTATAAAGACCGGTATTTCTTAGAATGGAACTTTGGTTATAATGGATCCGAAAGATTCTCAAAGAAAGAACGCTGGGGTTTCTTTCCTTCAGTGGCTTTAGGCTGGGTTGTTTCTGATGAGAATTTCTTTAAAGGAATAAACAAACAAATAACATTCCTCAAATTCAGAGCATCTTACGGTTTGGTGGGTAATGATAAAATAGGTAGTGCTAATGACAGATTCTTTTATTTGTCACAGGTTGATATGAATAGCAGTCAATATAGGTATACAACCGGTGAAGATTT
>QNYL01000284.1 GCA_003973375.1 Flavobacteriia bacterium | reverse complement strand
ATTTGAACAAATAAACGGCTTTTGCAGCAGTCTTGATGCTTGCTCAAAATTTAAACAATAGCCCAAATTTGGGTTAAAATAAATTTGAAAATATTCATCATAAAATATTGATATCAAGTAAATCGGCGCAAAAACATTAGCTTAGCGGTGAATTTTTCGGGTTAATCCTTGAAATAGTTTCTTACATAGGCCTTCTTCTGATTGTCGGTCATTTGATCAGCATTTTTAACTTCTTTAAGTTTTATGACCAGTTTTGGGTTGCTTAAGATCATTTTCTCAAGGCGGATCTTTGTTTGTGAAGGTCCGAAAATGAGGATCTCTTCGGCATCTTTGATCTCATCTAAAACTTTTAGCAGGTATTTATGGATCTGCTCATCAAGCTTATGCTTTTTGGTCTTTTCAAAGTTCAGATACTGATCGCCAAACCGGCCAAATTTTTTAGATTCTCCCGGGATGCGTTCCCGTGTCTCAATTTCTGAGTAGAGGGTCTTATATTCCTGTTTACCTTCATCAAGATATACAATATTTGCTTCTTTTAGATCTAACCAAACACCAATTTGTTTCATATGTTTTAGTTTTAGTAATTATTTGATAATAAATGAACTATAAAATTCAGAATGTACGTAAATACTATGTTCTCTTATGAGAAATTTAATCATTTTCTTGTGTGAAATTACAGATTAAATTTCTTCATTTTCATTCCATCTTTAAATATTAATAATCAGTTTTGTCTTCTTTTTCATTCCATATTTGAAAAGCCTTTAAGGCCTCTTCCCGGTTGATCTGTTCAAAAGGGATACTTCTTTTATCGTAATCCAGATTTATTTCCTTATAGATAAAATCATCATCAAAACCCACATCAGCAGCATCTTTTTTATTACTGCCGAAGAATACCTTTTCCGGTCGAGCCCAGTAAATGGCACCTAAACACATAGGGCAGGGTTCACAGGAAGTGTATACGATACATCCGTTGAGCTGAAAAGAATTAAGATTTTTACAGGCATCACGGATGGCTGTGATCTCCGCATGTGCAGTAGGATCATAGGTAGAAGTTACTTTATTGTTTCCGCGGCCAACTATTTTTCCGTCCTTTACAATAATACAGCCAAAAGGGCCACCTTCATTTTTTTCCATTCCCCTGATCGCCAGATCTACAGCTTCTTTCATAAACTGTTTATGGGTGTTTTCCTGAGGGATATCACTGTTGTGATTACTCAAGGCTTTTGAGGCTTCATCTAGAAATTTCTTATTAAAATTGTTGCACATAGAAGTAAAATATAAGGCATCAAATTAAGTACTGCATCCTTAGATGCAGTACTTAATTTGTACCATTATAAGATAATAAAATTATTTAAGACTTCCAACCATATCTTCAGGTTTTACCCAGGCATCAAATTCCTCCGGGGTTACATAACCTAATCTAACGGCTTCTTCTTTTAATGTGGTTCCGTTCTTATGGGCTGTATTGGCAATTTCAGCGGCTTTGTAATAACCAATCTTTGTGTTCAGTGCAGTAACCAGCATCAGAGAATTGTTAACCAGTTCTTTGATCCTGTTGTAATTAGGCTCAATTCCCTGCGCACAGTTTACATCGAAAGAAACACAGGCATCTCCCAGTAATTCAGCACTTTGAAGGAAGTTATAGGCCATTACAGGTTTGAATACATTGAGTTCATAATGTCCCTGAGTACCACCGATACTGATGGTTACATCATTACCCATTACCTGAGCACAAACCATGGTCAGTGCTTCTGACTGTGTTGGATTTACTTTACCCGGCATAATAGAAGATCCCGGCTCATTGGCAGGAATAATGATCTCTCCAATACCACTTCTCGGACCGGAAGCCAGCATACGAATATCATTGGCTATTTTGTTTAAGGAAACGGCCAGTTGTTTTAGAGCTCCGTGAGTTTCAACAATAGCATCATGCGCAGCAAGGGCTTCAAATTTGTTTTCGGCAGTTTTAAAAGGTAATCCTGTAAATTCGGAGATCTTTTTAGCTACGAGCACATCATAACCTTTTGGTGTGTTAAGTCCGGTACCTACGGCAGTTCCTCCTAAAGCGAGTTCAGAAAGATGATCAAGCGTATTTCTTAAAGCTCTTAATCCGTGATCGAGTTGAGAGGCATATCCGCTGAATTCCTGACCTAAAGTAAGCGGAGTCGCATCCATCAGGTGTGTACGTCCGATCTTTACTATATCTTTAAAATCTTCTGATTTCTTTTTTAAAGTATCTCTTAACTGCTCAACTCCGGGAATGGTTTTTTCAACAACCATTTTATAGGCTGCAATATGCATACCTGTAGGGAAAGTATCGTTGGATGATTGTGATTTGTTTACATCATCATTAGGTTGAAGTGTTTTTTCACCTTCGCCTACAACATTACCCGCAAGTTCGTGTCCGCGATTGGCAATCACTTCATTGGCATTCATATTACTTTGGGTACCACTACCTGTTTGCCAGATTACCAGTGGGAAATGATCATCCAGTTTACCTTCAATGATCTCATCACAAACCTTTGAGATCAGATCTTTTTTCTTTTCATCTAAAACACCCAGTTCATAATTGGCATGTGCAGCAGCTTTTTTAAGATATCCAAAAGCCTGGATGATCTCTTTTGGCATAGAAGCAGCAGGACCAATTTTAAAATTGTTACGTGATCTTTCTGACTGAGCTCCCCAGTATTTGTCTGCAGGAACTTTAACATCACCAAGTGTGTCATGTTCTATTCTATATTTCATTATGTTAGGTTTTAAATTATTTTATAATGCTCTAACAAAGTTACGAAATACGGCACGCAAATCAGTGATATTTGTCATTTTTTTAAACCTAAAAAGAAAAGAGTTAATGCATTGTAAAACATTGCATTAACTCTTTTAATTATAGAATATTGATAACCTGATTATGTACAGATATTACAGGCCGTACAATTGATGTTTTTTTAGGATTTCAATAATTCGATCATCATATCCATTTCATTTACCAGTTTGTCAACATTACCGCTATAACCTACAGCTCTGAATTTTACCTTTCCGTCAGGACCAATAATGATCTTTGTAGGAATTCCGGTGATTCCATATTTTGGAGCCACTTCGAATTCATTGCTGTCTTTGATCTGGTTGTCTAGGAGTACATGAAAAGTGTATTTATTTTTAGCTATAAAGTCGGAAACCTTCTTAACCCGGTCATTTCCTCTTTCAAAAGTATCTATAAAAAGGATGGCTACATTTGGATCATCTTTATATTTGGTTACCACTTTTTGCATTCCGGGGAAAGAAGCCTTACATGGCCCGCACCAGGTAGCCCAGAAATCGAGAATTACGATCTTTCCTTTTAAGGATGACAGCGAAACATCTTTTCCTTTAAGATCTTTTAAAGTAAAATCAAATGATTTTTCATCGGTCATTTTATTTTTCACCTCTTCCATTTGTTTTTCATGGGAAACCTTCTCCAGAGCAGCCATTTGGGTTTTATATTCTTTCTCATCTGGATTTACCTTTAAAAAGGCAGTTTTATAAAGATCCTTGGTTTTTTGAGTAGCAACTCCGTTTCTGATAAACTCTTCAGCTTTTTCCTTGGCTTTTTTGTATTTTTTATTAGCTACCAGAAATTCAATATATCTTTCGTTCACATCATTGCTTTTTCCATCTCCAACAGCTTCTTCCTGATAGGCCAGAGCCTCATCAATTTTTCCCTGTTTAAATAAAATGAACGCATAAGTATCTGCATACATATTATAGGAATCGGTCAGGTACTTTTTGTATTGGTTTTCAGAAAAGTAATCGGGTTTGTTTGCCATTTCATTTTTCTCCGATTTTAAAAGATCCAGTGAAGATTTAGAGATCTTAGCTGCAAAATCCAGATCTTTCCCTTTTTCTGCTAAAGGCCAGGCAATACTGTTGTACAAACTGGCTCTAAAGGCTTTATCTTTTATAGTATTGGCATATTTGTCAAAACTATCCAGGTCTCCATTATTAAAAGACTCCATGGCCAGTGTACGTGCCATAAAATTTCCTACAATACCGGGATCTTTATATTTTTTAAGGAATTCAGAAAAGATATCTCCTTTTTTGTTCAGATCCTTTTCCTTTGAGAATAATGTGTAATAATTTTGCTTAGCAAT
>QNYL01000241.1 GCA_003973375.1 Flavobacteriia bacterium | reverse complement strand
GGTAAAAATATTTTTAAGAATATTATAGTTTTCACTCCCAAAATTTTGGTTCAAACTCATCTGCAGTTACTTTAACATTTTCGAGAGATTTACCTATCTCATTCAATTCTTCCTCAGAAAGATTTTCCTGTAACCAGGGAAACAATTTCTTTTCTTCAAACTTTACATGCTGTTTGATCAGATCAGATAATTCAAGTGCTTTCTCTGTGATCTGATCTTTAGAAATGGTAATATCATTAACCAATGAACAGATCTTTTCATGTTCTGATAAAAACTGCTCTTTCAACTCAGGAACCTTGATAAGATGAAGAAAGGATCTTTCTTCATTGCTAAAATGCTCATCGAGATAATTTCCCCAAAAATTATGAATGTATCTTTTTAAAGTTCTTTCATCCGTATTCTTCGCCTTCTGCAAGTGGGAAGCAAATACCAGGGCATGGTGATGTTCATGAGAAAAAACATATAAATTCTTATTTCTTGATGCTTTGGGATTGATCTTCATTTTGACAGTTTTTATGTTTAAATTACCAATCAAATTTACTATAAATAGGAATATCTTCTGTAAAAGTTAACCAATTTAATTCTTGATCACAACCAGTGTAGCAATATTTCCGGTAAGCATATTCCATTCTTTTTGGGCAATAACATTTCCTGTTTGATCGATAACGATAAATTCGGCAGTATTAGGGCCGGAAGAGCCCTGGTTCAATGCTTCTATATCTATACGGTTAAAACCTTCGTCCAGATCAATATTGATGGTAAAATAGCTTCCCACAAGACTTACCGTACGATAAATAATTCTTTTGTTAAGATATACCCTTACGCGGTCACCATCAACAAAACTGTGATCGCGACATTCTATTCTAAGCTTCTTTGATGTGGTTGAAACTTTCCCAAGTTCCTGCCCACGGCTGGTGGTCATTTTGGGATTGGTCATATCTTTACCATTAAAATACTTGATCCTTTTTACATCTTTATCGGTATAAGAACTTCGCTGATTCATAATACTGCTTGACACATCGTAATCGGATTGTTTTATAAAAGAAAGTTTCTTATTGTCCGGATTCGGATCTGCCTTATCACTGAATTTAAGTGTGGAAGGGATCTTTAGGCTGAAATCGTATTTAGGCTGAGTTTTTTCACTAAGGGTATCGAGTTTGAAATCCATACCTTTTATACGTATAGCATTGTTCTTATCGATCTGAGCCATCAGACCGGCAGAAGTCAGTATAAAAATAAAAAGCAGATTTCTAAAAATCATAGATCCTCAATTTTTTTTTATCTCAGCAAATATCATGCTAAAATATATTTTATCAGATTCAAAATCGGTTTTCCTCTGTTATATTTTTATTAAAATTTGAGATTGCAAAGTAAAATAAATTATAATTATTTGCCTAATTTTAAGATTGTTAATGCGCCTTTTATTACAATAGCAAAGACAATTGTACCGATAATCAGGTCGGGGATTCCCGAATTAAGAAAATAGACCAGAACACCTGCCGTGATTACACCGAGATTGATTATGATATCGTTGGAAGTAAAGATCATACTTGCCTGCATGTGTGGTTCATCACTTTTTGATCTTTGCAGCAGAAGCAAACAAACAGCATTTGCGATAAGCGCAAGAACCGAAATAATGATCATCGTTCTGAAATCGGGCATCTCTTCATGACCGAAGAATCTTCTGAGCACTTCTGCAAAACCAAGACCAGCAAGAAATATCTGAAAATATCCTGCTATTCTGGCTACCTTTTTCTTTTTAATCAATGAACCTCCTACTGCATAAATACTCAATCCGTAAACAAATGAATCGGCCAGCATATCCAGACTGTCGGCCACAAGCCCCATAGATCTTGAAATAATACCGGTAAACATCTCAATGATAAAGAATCCGAAATTGATGTACAGAACGATCCAAAGTAATTTCCTCTGACTCTTTTCCTCTTTAAAATCAGTTATCTCTGTAGGTTCAGAAGCAATCTTTTCTCCTCCAAGATTCAGTTCCGCAATAGAATTTTCTATCGGATCTGAATCATTTTCATGATAAACACTAAGTTTCCGGTTAGGAATATCAAACTCAAGCTTTTTGATACCGGGAATTTCATTCAGTTTCATCCGGATCAGATTCTCTTCTGAAGGACAATCCATTTTAGTGATCTTAAAAGTAGTTCTGATCATAGAAAAGTTTTATGGGTTTATAAAAATAAGGAAAATAAAATGCTTTGAGAAATAATGAGTTCTGATCTCAGTTTTTCATATCAGCCGGAGCAGGAATTACACCTCAGAAAATTCAGCCAACAGAAGATCTCCTATCTTTAAAATCGTATCATCATTATTACGATTGAAGAATAACAAAACAGCAGAAGACCTTTTGGCCATGACAGGTTTAAAATAATTTAAAAAAAAAGGCTGTTTAAATCATTTATTTTTAAACAGCCTTTTATCCGGATTAAGCCTTTTCAGGAATATTCTTTAATATTTCCAGCAGGTATTTCCAGAATTTTTGTGTTGATTTTATATTGGCTCTTTCATCAGGAGAGTGGGCTCCCTGAATTGTAGGACCGAAAGAGATCATATCCATTTCGGGATAATTGGTTCCCAAAATACCACATTCGAGTCCGGCATGGCATGCTACAATGTCAGCTTTTTTATTGAAGATCTTTTCATACAGATCTCCCATCACAGTCAGAATTGGTGAATTTGGATTGGGTTTCCAGCCCGGATAAGAACCTGAAAATTCCACTTTAAATCCTTCCTTTTCAAAGGCTTCTTTTAACTGATTGGCAACTTCCATCTTACTTTCTTCAACGGAAGATCTTGTTAGACATTCAACCTCTATATTCCCATCTTTTACAGTTACTTTAGCCACATTATTTGAAGCTTCAACCAATCCGGGCATATCTTCACTCATTTTCCATACCCCGTTATGTGCATTCTTAACTGCATTGATCAATTTTTTCTGATCTTCTTTTGGCATTACCTTTTTGGTACAGGCTGAATCTTCAATAATAAACTCAAAATTAGGATCTGTTTCTTTAAACTCCTCTTTGATCTTATCTGCCACATTACTTGCTTTTGCAACAAAATCAGCAGCATTTTTTGTAGAACAAACAACGGTAGCAAAACTCTCTCTCGGAATAGCATTACGCAAACTACCTCCTTTAACCGAGGCGATATTCATCAGATCCTGAGTAGCTTCAAATATCCTGTTCATGATCTTATTGGCATTTCCCAAACCAATATGAATATCCATACCGGAATGCCCTCCTTTTAATCCTTTCAAAGACAAATTAAAGGCTTTACAGTTTCCGTCAAGTACTTCTTCCTGATAGGTTTTGGTAGCTGTTACATCAATTCCTCCGGCACAACCTATATCCAGTTCTGTATCTTCCTCTGTATCGAGGTTAAGCAGAATCTCTCCTGATAAATATCCTCCCTGTAAACCTTTGGCACCGGTCATTCCGGTCTCCTCATCAATGGTAAAAAGGGCTTCAATAGCAGGATGAGGGATGTCTTTACTTTGCAGGATGCTCATTATAGCAGCCACGCCCAAACCGTTATCAGCTCCTAAAGTAGTTCCGTCGGCAGTTACCCAGTCACCATCCACATACATCTTGATCCCTTCTGTATCAAAATCGAAATCGGTATCTTCATTTTTCTGATGAACCATATCCAGATGCGATTGCAATACAACAGTCTTTTTATTTTCCATTCCGGGTGTTGCCGGTTTTTTTATAATAACATTCTGTATCGGGTCAACAATAGTTTCCAGACCTAATTTTTTACCAAAATCAACCATAAAGGCAATTACCTTTTCTTCTTTTTTTGAACCTCTGGGAACCGCATTCAAATCAGCAAAATTATTCCATAATGTTTTGGGTTCCAGATTTCTGATATCCTGACTCATATTTTTATATTTTAATATTTAATTTCTCTTTCAAAGGTAGCAAAAAGCAGGCATTGCTCAAAGGAAGTGATGTGTTATTCGTATTGCTTATAGAAACTCAGATTTGTTTAGTGATGCAGTGATATAGTTATACAGTGATACGGTGACATGGATGAAGCGGTGACGCGGTGATTCATCTGCCGGTTGTAGACTGGGTGATTGAGTTAGCTTTTTACCAAAACATCTTTTAAAAAATTCAATAATTCAG
>QNYL01000087.1 GCA_003973375.1 Flavobacteriia bacterium | reverse complement strand
ATCAAAGGGGATATTACTTTTATAAAACTTGACCTGGTTGATAAAGATCAGATCCTCGAATTATTTAAGAAATATCGGTTTGATTATGTGGTAAATCTCGCTGCTCAGGCAGGGGTGCGTTATTCTTTAATCAATCCGCATTCTTATGTAGATAGTAATATTACCGGTTTTCTAAATATTCTGGAAGGCTGTAGAGCTTATCCGGTAAAACATCTGGTATTCGCATCTTCCAGTTCAGTTTACGGTCTTAATGAAAATATTCCTTTTAAAACAAGTCATCATACAGATCATCCGCTGGCCATGTATGCAGCGAGTAAAAAAGCCAATGAAATGATGGCTCATTCTTATGCTCATCTTTATGGTATTCCGTGTACAGGATTAAGATTCTTTACGGTTTACGGCCCCTGGGGTCGTCCTGATATGGCACTACACATCTTTACAAAAGCCATTGTTGAAGATAAGGAATTCGATGTTTACAATTATGGTAAGATGAGTCGTGATTTTACTTATGTAGGAGATATTGTAGAAAGCGTAAAACGTTTGATACCACTTCTTCCAAAACCCGATAATCCCGATTTTGACCCTAAAGATCCGAATCCGGCTATCAGTTCGGCACCTTACCAGATCTTTAATATTGGTAATAACAGTCCGGTAGCCTTGATGGATTATGTCCATGCGGTTGAAAAAGCTCTGGGCAAGAAAGGAAAGATCAATTATAAAGAAATTCAACCCGGAGATGTACCTTCTACTTATGCTGATGTACAGAGCCTGTTTAATTATATCAATTTTAAGCCCTCAACAAATATTGAAGAAGGAATAAAAGCCTTCGTTGATAAATACTTAGAATTAAACCCTGATGAATAAAGAATTAGAACTTGCAATAATAGCATCTCTCGAAGGAGGAGAAGCTATCATGGACATCTATAAGAATGATTTTAACATTGAATATAAAGAAGATAATTCTCCTTTAACTTTGGCAGATCAGAATTGTAATGATGTAATCAATTCGTATTTAATAAAGACGCCCATTCCAATCATAAGTGAAGAGAATAAGCAATTAAGTTATGCTGATCGTAAAGACTGGGAAACCTGCTGGATTGTTGATCCGCTGGACGGTACCAAGGAATTTGTTAAGCGCAATGGTGAATTTACTGTAAACATAGCTTTGGTTAAAAAAGGAAAACCAGTTTTAGGAGTGATCTATGTACCGGATCAGAAAATTCTGTATTATGCTGATGTTGATTTAAAAAAAGCGTATAAAGTACAACTGGATTCTCATAAAGAAGATCTCAATCAGATCAAAAACAAAGCAATAGAAATCAAACCATCACCTGTTAACAGGAATAGGATAAGACTTGTAGGAAGCCGCTCACACATGAATAAGGAAACAACAGATTTTATCGAATCCCTGCGTAAGGATTATAAAGAAGTAGAGATTGTTTCTAAAGGTAGTTCCTTAAAATTTTGTATGATCGCAGAAGGAGATGCCGATATTTATCCGAGATTTGCACCTACAATGGAGTGGGATACTGCAGCAGGTCAGGCTATTTGTGAAGCAGTTGGACTAAAAGTTATTTCTCAGGAAACAAATGAGCCTTTATTGTATAACAAAGAAAATTTGTTAAATCCCTGGTTTTTGGTATCCTGATGAAAAAAGATCAATCCCGTAAAAGGCATATTGCAAAAGCATTTACCTGGCGTTTCGTTGCTACCATAGGTACGATTCTTTTGGCATGGATTATTATAGGAGATCCGATGATGGGTGTAAAAATTGGTGGAGTTGAACTTTTTACCAAAATGATTTTGTATTATATTCATGAACGTATCTGGTTTAAATTAAATTTAACAAAAGATGGAAAGGTTCTGGAGAGTAAAAAACGACACCTTGCTAAAACGGTTACCTGGAGATTTTTTGGAACTATAGATACCATGATTATAGCCTGGGCTATTTCCGGTAATCCGTTAACGGGTTTACAAATTGGATTTGCTGAAGTGATAACCAAATTGATTCTTTATTACTATCATGAAAGAATATGGTATCATTTTGATTATGGACTAACAGAAAGAAAACATCCACATCATGAATAAAAATATTATTCCACATAATTATCAGGTCACCAAAACCGATAGAAATAAATTAAATAAACATAATTCATTTCTAATCTGGTTTACAGGTCTGTCAGGTTCCGGAAAATCTACATTGGCAAATGCATTGGAAGACAGGTTGAATAAAGAAGGTATCCATACCTATACTTTAGACGGTGATAATATCCGTAAAGGGATAAATAAGGATCTGACCTTTTCTCCTGAAGACCGGACAGAAAATATCAGAAGAATTGCCGAAATAGCCAACCTTTTTGTCGATGCAGGAGTGGTAGTTCTGGCAGCTTTTGTTTCTCCGTATAAAAAAGACAGAAAAGGCATTGAAGATATTGTAGGAAAAGATAATTTTGTAGAAATTTTTGTAAATACTTCTTTGGAGGAATGTGAAAAAAGAGATGTAAAAGGTTTGTATAAAAAAGCCAGGAAAGGGGAGATCAAAGATTTTACAGGAATCAATGCTCCTTATGAACCTCCTGTTAATCCTGAAATCGAAGTGATTACTGATAATCAAAGTATTGAAGAATCAGTAAATTATATTTATGAAAGAATTAATGATAAATTGAAAAAAAATTAAAATGACGAAATTTTATCTAAACTATCTGGATGAACTTGAATCGGAGGCAGTGTTTGTTCTTCGGGAAGTTTATGCCCAGTTTCAGAATCCTGTAATCCTGTTTTCCGGGGGAAAGGATTCAATTGTCTTGACACACCTTGCTAAAAAAGCATTTTTCCCGGCAAAGATGCCTTTTCCGTTGATGCATATTGATACGGGACATAATTTTCCGGAAACGATTAAATTCAGAGATGATCTGGTTGACGAACTGGGAGCTACTTTATTGGTAGGATCTGTTCAAAAAGCAATTGACGACAAGAGAGTTGTTGAAGAAAAGGGAAAGAATGCTACCAGAAATGAATTGCAAATTACAACGCTTCTGGATGCGATTGAGGATAATCAAATAGATTGTGCCATTGGTGGTGGAAGAAGAGATGAAGAAAAGGCCAGGGCAAAAGAACGCTTCTTTTCGCACAGGGATGATTTCGGACAATGGACTCCTAAGAATCAGCGTCCTGAATTATGGAATCTTTTTAACGGGAAGATGCATCAGGGAGAGCATTTCAGAGCCTTTCCTATCAGTAACTGGACAGAGATGGATGTATGGAATTACATCCTTAGAGAGAATATAAAAATTCCTTCCTTGTATTTTGCCCATGAAAGAGAGGTGATTTATAGAAATGGCAGCTGGATTCCTGTTTCTGAATTTTTGGTTATTCAAGATGATGAGAAGATTGAAACTAAAATGTTGAGATTTAGGACTTTAGGGGATATTACTATTACCGGAGGTGTTGAAAGTAAAGCAGATACACTTGAAAAAATTGTAGAAGAGGTATCTGCCATGCGAGAAACAGAAAGAGGGAACAGGGCAGATGATAAGCGTTCTGAAACTTCAATGGAGGACAGGAAAAAGCAGGGTTATTTTTAATACTGAACTTGTTTCAGTATCCTTCTATTTATATGAGTGAGGCTTATATTTATATATTGAGTAATAAAAACAGAACGGTTCTCTATATAGGGTATACAACAAATTTAGAAAGAAGAATTACAGAACATAAAAATAAGAGAGGTGCATATTTTACAAAAAGATATAATGTTGAAGATTTAATTTATTTTGAAAGTTTTGATTCAAAGTATGAAGCTAGAGTTAGAGAAAAACAATTAAAGAACTGGCATAAAGATTGGAAATGGAATTTAATAAAAGAGCACAATCCTGAATTAAAAAACTTAAATGAACAAACAGATTATTATACCATTATGAATAAAGAGGAAAGTAATCCGAAACAAGTTCGGAATAAGATAGATAAAAATCAATTATTAAGATTTACAACAGCAGGTAGTGTTGATGATGGGAAAAGTACCCTGATCGGAAGATTGTTGTACGATTCAAAATCGATCTTTGAAGATCAGATTACGGCTGTGGAAAAAACAAGCAGGAGAAAAGGACTCGAAACAGTTGATCTTGCATTGTTTACTGATGGGCTTAGAGATGAAAGAGAGCAGGGAATTACTATAGATGTAGCATATAGATATTTTACAACTCCCAAAAGAAAAT
>QNYL01000032.1 GCA_003973375.1 Flavobacteriia bacterium | reverse complement strand
AAAAATTGTTTACAGAATGACTGTATCACAAGTTAATTTAAAGAGAAATAATGATGTAAATTCTAAAAGTTAGGAAATAAATTTAATCTAATTTTGTATCTCTTTAATACACAGCTATATACAAAGTTATAAGTTTAGACATTTCTATAATTTATTTTTTAGATTGGACATTGATGAAACGTTATTAAAAATAGTGCATATCATAGCTAAATTTGGGAAAGGATTAAAAACAGAATAATGAACCCTGTGGGAACAATATTAAATACAGTTGCGGATTTAAGGGTTCTTTCTATGATCAGCAAAACTTTTATTTAAATTTATTTTCTTTTTTAACATACAAAGTGTATATTTGTGTATGTTTAGTCAACTTTCAAAAAGAGAAATTCAGGCATTATCGGCCATCAGGCAGCATCTGGTTAACTTTGGAAAAATGCCCAGTATAAGAGAACTGATGCGTAAACTGGATTATAAATCACCGCGTTCAGTGGCAGTCATTATTAAAGATCTTGAAGAAAAAGGCATCTTAAGTAAAAAAAATGATGGAAGCCTTTATTTAAATGAATTTGAGCTTCCTGTTGATTTTGGAACAAGAGAACAAACGGTTAAGATTCCTTTACTTGGAGAAGTCTCCTGCGGATTGCCCATTTTTGCAGAAGAAAATATTGAGGCTGAAGTGCCGGTATCCATAAGATTGCTTAAAAAAGGCTTCCGGTATTTTTTACTGAGAGCCAAGGGAGACTCTATGAATAAGGCGGGTATCAATGATGGCGATCTGGTTTTGATCCGGCAGCAGCAACATGCGGAAAACGGAGATAAAGTAGTTGCTTTGATCAATGATGAAGCCACCATTAAAGAGTATCATCATAGCGGGAGCCTTATCGTTCTTAAGCCCAGATCCGATAATAAAAAATACCAGCCTATCATACTATCCAATGAATTCAGAATACAGGGTGTAGTGGAAACAGTGATTTCTATTTAAATTTTTTTATGAAGTAGTTTACAGCATTTTATAAAAATCTCTTTCATTTAAAAAGCTTATTTTTGCAGTAAATTATTTCTATGGATTCTTTTTCAGATTTTAAAATATCACGACAGTTACAATATGCGCTTTCCGATCTGAAACTCGAAAAATCCACACCCATTCAGGCAGAGGCTTTTCCGGTGATCTTGTCAGGAAAAGATATGGTAGGCATCGCACAAACCGGTACCGGAAAGACATTTGCATATCTGTTACCCATTCTTCAGGGTCTGAAATTCTCAAAACAAAAAAATCCAAGAGTACTGATTCTGGTTCCAACGCGTGAGCTTGTTATTCAGGTTGTAGAAGAAATTGAAAAACTGGCTGAATATATCAATGTCAGGATAAAAGGAGTTTACGGAGGTGTAAATATCAATACACAACGGCAAACACTGGCAGAAGGTACTGATATTGTTGTGGCAACGCCCGGAAGATTGTATGATCTGGTGCTTGATCAGGCATTGAAATTGAAATCGGTTAAAAAGCTTGTAATCGATGAAGTGGATGTAATGCTCGACCTGGGCTTCCGATATCAGCTGAATAACATCTTTGAACTATTACCGGAACGGCGTCAGAATATCATGTTTTCAGCAACGATGACCGAAGATGTGGATAGCCTGATAAAAGATAATTTTAAAGGTCATAAAACCGTTTCAATTGCAGTGAGCGGAACTCCGTTAGACAACATCGATCAATCCTGCTATGCTGTTCCCAACTTTTATACTAAAGTTAATCTTTTGATTCATATAACTAAAGATAAAGAATTGTATAATAAGGTATTGGTTTTTGTTAAGAATAAAAGAATGGCTGATAGATTGTATGAGATCCTCAATGAGAAATTAGGAGATCAGGTTTCAGTAATTCATTCCAATAAAACTCAGAATTACAGGATCAGGTCTATTGAAAATTTCAATGCAGGAAAGACCAGGGTGCTGGTCACAACCGATGTAATGGCTCGTGGCTTACATATCGAACAGATCTCACATGTGATCAATTTTGACACGCCGGTATTTCCTGAGAATTATATGCACAGAATAGGAAGAACCGGAAGAGCAGAGCAGGAGGGTACCTCAATCCTTTTTTACACAGAAAAGGAGCAGCCGTTCAAAGAAGCCATCGAAACCTTGATGAAAATGAAGATCAAGACCTTAGATCTGCCTGCTGAAGTGGAGATCTCAGAAAAATTAATTCCGGAAGAACAACCTCAGATCATTGAACACGATTCAGGGAGAAAAGAAAGAGACCCTTCATTAAAGAGAAGAATAAAAAAGTAAATCTGGGAGGTTCTTATAAACGAATCATTGCCAAAAAATATAAAAAACCAAAAACCAGAGGAGATAAGATCTATAACAAACGTAAAAAGAGGAAATAAAACCTTTTTATATTTCGTTATCTTTTAAAAGAAATGAATTAAGACCGTTGCAAAACTATATAGAATTATGAAATAAAGGCGATTATTTGCCCAACTTCTTCCTTCTCTAAAAATTTAAGTCCTCATAAACAATAGTTTACTGTGGGTTAAATTTTTCTCGGGCGTCGTATTTGAACAAATAATCGCCTTTTGCAACGGTCTTGTGTTATATTAATGCTCGTTAGTTCTAAAATCCGGATAAGCATTCATTCCGTGTTCATGAATATCGAGTCCTTCAATTTCTTCTTCTTCTGAAACTCTTAAACCAATGGTTTTCTTAATTATTATCAGAATGATAAACGATGTGGTTATACAAAATAATCCAACAGCAAGAACACCTATTAATTGATGACCAAATTGAGACCACCCGGCTTTGGCACCGAAGATTCCTACGGCCAGTGTTCCCCAGATTCCTATAATCAGATGTACTGCAACGGCTCCAACCGGGTCATCAAGTTTTAATTTATCTAATGCGATTACTGCCAGTACGATCAGAACTCCAGCGATCAGGCCAATAAGAATTGCATCGGTAACACTCATCAGATCTGCACCAGCAGTAATTCCCACAAGTCCGGCAAGGATTCCGTTCAATACCATGGTGATATCGTAACTTTTAAAAATAGCGTATGAGGTAAAAAAGGAACTGAGAGCTCCGGCTGCAGCAGCAAGGCTTGTTGTTACCAGTACCAATGAAACTGTTCCGGGGTCTGCACTGAGTACTGAGCCCCCGTTAAAACCAAACCATCCAAACCACAATAAAAACACTCCCAAAACAGCCAGAGGTATATTGTGACCTTCGATAGCTCTGGAACTGCCATTGTATTTTCCAATTCTGGGGCCTAACATAATTACAGCCATAAGTGCTGCCCAGCCTCCAACAGAATGTACAAGGGTTGATCCGGCAAAATCATAAAATCCGAGGGTGTCTAAAAAGCCTCCACCCCATTTCCACATTCCTGTAACAGGGTAAACAAGACCTATATAAAATACAGAGAAAATTAAAAATGAGTTGAGTTTAATACGCTCTGCCACAGCTCCAGAAACAATGGTTGCCGCAGTTGCTGCAAACATGGCCTGAAACAAGAAATCAGTCCAGTAGGTGTAGCCAATATTGTATGCGGAGGTCAATCCATTCTCGGGTATTTGTAAGCCAAAACCTGAAAATCCGAAAAATCCTCCGGCAAATTCAGCTCCCGGATACATCATATTAAATCCGATAAAAGTATAGGTTAAAAGTCCGATGGATACCACCATAACATTTTTAAACAGGATATTGATTGTGTTTTTTGACCGGGTTAATCCCGATTCAAGACTTGCAAATCCCAGGTGCATGATAAAGACCAAAAAGATCGATACCATCATCCACAGGTTATTTATTGTAAAAATTGTTTCCATGATTTTTTTATTTTAAAGTTTTTGCTCCCTTTTCTCCGGTACGGATTCTATAGGCTTCATTTACATCTGACACAAAGATCTTTCCGTCTCCAACATGACCGGTATGAGCTATTTTTAATATGGTGTCAATGGTAACTTGTTCAAAATCATTATTAACCACAATAGAGAGGTATCTGCGCTGGATATCACTGGTATTAAAGCTTACTCCACGGTACACATGGCCCTGTTTTTCATTTCCAATACCGGTTACATCCCAGTAGGTAAAGAAATTGACGCCTACCTTATGCAACTCATCTTTAACTTCCCGATACTTTGATCTTCTGATAATTGCTTCGATTTTTTTCATTTCTATAGATTTTTATGATTAATATTTTTTTAAATTTTAAAGGCTTATACCAAATACAATGTAGATGTTTCCCTGACTCGGATTGAATATAAGGGAGGTATCTACAGGCAATTTGAATCTTTCGGTTATTTGAATGTCTTTTGAAGCGGTCATTCCTATGTTGATAAATGCATTTTCATCATCGCCATAGTATTTACCTTTGTTATTTATTACGCCCGCCACAAAGAAATCAAGACCTACTGTTGCCATGGATGTAGTATAATTAGCTTCAATATAAGTGGAAAACGATTGCTTGTCCAGTGGATTCCTTTCAGCATCAACTTGCTTGTCGGCACCGTAAAAATTTGTGGCTACAGAAAAAGATAAAGGTATTTTCTTAAACGGAAAATATGTTCCCATAAGCTCTAAAACATGTCCTGAATCATTGCTGAAGTCGAAATAATGATTGTTTCTTAACGAATAATCCGGAAAAAAGTAATTTGTAAATGTAAAATTCAGTCTTTCGTTGGATGTAGTATAACTTATATAGGTGTCTACCTCCTGGTTGGGTTGTTCGCCTAAAGAATAAGCACCCCATACACCGATCGCCCAGCCTTTTGCAAAATTATATTCGATATAGGGTTGAATGCTGGGGGTATGGCCTCCTAAATTTATTCCTCTCCAAATGTATCTTGATTTCAGGTCGGTTCCAAGATCAATGGAGGAGAAAAAAGTTTTTATTTTTGATTTTCTTATGCTGTCGTTTTGTGCGTGCAACAAAAACGGAGAGGAAAATAATAAAAGAAAGAGAATTATTTTGATTGATATTTTTCGTATTTTTGTTTTCATAGAGAATTTCTTTTTTAATACATATTTTTGTGTTTGACGCCTCAAAAGTATGTAAAATATGCTTAACCCCCAAAATATACAGGGGTAGTAAGTATATTTTTATGATAAAAAGAAATATACCCCCTAAAATTTTAGGGGGTTTTAAAAATAATAATAAATTATTATTAATTTTAGAATAGACTATTTTAACAATCCAATGGAATAGATTATGAAAGAATATAAAATCATTAAACAAACGGGTACCGCTATAAAGTCACAACAGGAATTTGAAGATCTGCTTAACAGTTATGCTATTATGAGATGGGAAGTTGTGAATCTGTTTAATCACAGAGGATTAATCAAGGCAGTTCTTGTCAGAGAGAAAGAAGAAAAATAGTCTATGCCCACATAATCGCGGGCCTAGACCATAATGTTTAATATTGAAGCATATTGATCACTGCAATTCGATTTTAACTTCAATGGCATCCGCAATAGCGGGATAAGTAAAACCATCAGATACTTTCATTACTTTTCCATTTTCAGATGGACCTGAAGCTGCACCACCTCGGACAGGCTGATACATTCCCGCTCCGGGAAATTCATTTACTTCTGTACCGGCATCCCAAAGCATTACATTTGAGGTAAAATTTCCTGTTTTGGGCGTACCATTACTAAACAAACTTATTCCATTCTCACCAAAGCTGTAAAAAAGGTCATTTGATTGCACCAGCATCATAGCAAAGCTCAGATTATCCCCTTCTTCTGCAGTAAAAGTAAATGAATAGGAATTATCGGGAAATAAAGGTCCGGGAGAAGAACTTCCATCAGGAGTGTTAAAAACACCACTTGACTCTACGCCGGTAAAGCTGCTTAACGAAGCTGCAAGATCGGCAGGGTTTCCATCTTCGGCAAGTGCTTCAAGTCCATCTCCTCTGTCTTGAGTATTATTTGAAAATATGGGTTTTACATTTGATTTATGGATTGCAAATACACCCGGAGCAAAAGGAGAAAAATAACCAGTATTATCTTCTAATTTTTTAATAAAATCAGTATTATCACCATCTTCAGCCAGTTTTTCCAGTTCTGAACCCGCGGCTTTATTATCTTCAAACAATCTTGAACTACTACCATGTACTGCCCATACACCCGGTGCCAGAGGAGTTGGAAGGCTTGATGATCCGGAAATATTTTCTATCTTAACCGTAAAAAGAGTGCCTCCGTCATGCATAATGGTAATTTCAATTACCTTGTTGGGATCCGGATAGGTAAAAGTATCATTTACCATATGTACAACTCCGTTTTCATCTGCTCCGGTGTTAGGACCCGATTGATTCAAAGGTTGATCACTTCCCATTCCGGGGGCCTGATTAACCTCAGTTCCTGCATCCCAGAGTTTTACTTCCATGCTGACCTTACCTGTTACCGGATTACCACTTGCATCAAAGAGTTCCAGACCTTTATCGGAAAAACCATAAAAAAGATCATTTGATTTTACAAACATACTTGCAAAAAAGACC
>QNYL01000275.1 GCA_003973375.1 Flavobacteriia bacterium | reverse complement strand
GTAACTGCTGCTGCAGTTCAAAAAGATCAGCTGGAAAAAGAACAGCATCATATCCTTGCCCTTATTGCCAAGACAAAAATCTATCTTATGGATGCCAGAGATCAGGTGTGTAAGGAAATAACCAAAGGCTATGATATTGCTGCAGTAGGCGAGAAGTTGCTGGAACATTTTGGTAAAAAACCGGAGGAAGCCATTAGTTATGATTCCGGCAGAAAGATCATGATGCGCTTTTTTGAAGAACATTTTGCAATAGACAGGATCAGATCAAAAGAATTGTTCGATCTGCTTGAAAAGAGTAAAGTAATAACCTATACTCCCGATCTGTCCAATTTAATTGAAATACCCGATTACAGTAATTTCGGTGAATTTACCAACTTAAACTATATGCCTCTTTTTGGTAACTGGCATATCAATGCTTAAATTTTAAAATATGATCAATCAATTGGAGTCTAAAAAAGAAAATACGCTAATCTATGAATTTTCAGAATTTATCACTCAGTATGATATAAAAAAGATCGAAAAAGATATTGAAAAGGTGCTCAAAAACAGGGATAAGGTAAACTTGATGTTGTATGTTCATGTTGAAGGCGAGAATATTGCTTCCTTTGTAGAAGAGTTCAGAGCAGGTATTAAATACTGGAATAAGCTTAATAAAATTGCTTATATTGGTAAAAAAGAAAAATGGGCCCGATGGGTTGTCATAGATAATTTTTTCACTAAATTTAAGGAAAAATACTTTGAGCTTGATGATATAGAACGTGCATGGAAGTGGTTAAACGAATAATGACAGATATGAAAAGAACAAAAAATCATTCCCTTAAAAGGATTATTTTACTTTTTTTGGTTTACACCTTTACATTTATCACCGTTTTTTTCTTTATTGATTTTTACGATTTTTATATCATCAATCCGTATTTCCTGGTACTGTTGTCGGTAGTTTTAGGAGTAGTTGCAACTTATATCCACAGCAGGAATGGTAAAAGATCAAAGCTTGATAATATTGTAGATAAATTGTAATTTTTATGGAGAATTATCTTTCTTTTTCGTTAACGGTTTTTGCCGGTTTCTTTGCCATTATGAATCCTGTTGGTGGAATTCCGGTATTCTTATCGCTAACGGAAGGGGCCACTACTATGGAAAAGAACAGGATTGCCAAAAAAGCAACTGTAGTGGCTTTTCTTATTGGTCTGGCCTTTATGATCTTCGGAACCTATCTTTTTAAATTCTTTGGTATTACAATTCCTGCTTTTAAAATAACAGGAGGTTTGATCCTTTTTTATACGGGGTTTGAGATGCTGCAGTCAAAAAAATCGGGGGTAAAACACCTGCAGGATCCGCAAATCGACGAGAATATTGCTGTATCACCTCTGGCAATTCCTTTATTGGCTGGACCGGGAACTATTGTTACGGGGATGAATTTTGTCAGTAAGACCGATTATTCACATATCGCTGTAGTGATCCTTATTTTTCTTGCAATCTGTTATTTGAATTATATGGCCTTTAGATTAAGTGATAAGATAATAGAAAAAACAGGAGATAATATCATTACGGTTTTTGGAAAGATCATGGGACTTATCATTGCCATCATTGGAGTGGATATGGTGGTTGAAGGGATTAAGATTGCGTTTAATCTGAATTAAAAGAGGTTAAATATTCATAAAGAGGGTATTGTGTGAATTATATAAATTTAAAAAACATATGAATAACAGAGATAGTAAAAGTTTAGGTTTAAAAGAATTAGTTGCCATAGCTGTTGGAGGCATGGTGGGGGGAGGTATTTTTACAATTTTAGGTATTTCTGTAAGTCTTATCGGTTTTTTAACGCCTGTAGCTATAGCTATTGGGGGAATCGTTGCTGCACTGGCAGCCTATTCTTATGTAAAACTCGGACTTTATTACCGAGATGAAGGTGCCACTTACGCCTTTGTAAAAAAGACCTATCCTACAGCCAGATTTCCGGCAGCAGTTATAGGCTGGCTGGTGATCTTTGGTTATATCAGTACTTTGGCCATCTATGCTTATACTTTTTCTTCCTATGCGATTAGCGGAACGGATTTTGCCAATAACATCTGGGCCCGTAAGTTTATAGCTTTGGGCGTACTGGCAGTCTTTACTGCCATTAATGTATGGAGTGTAAATGGGATGGGGAAAATTGAAGATCTCATGGTTTATTCCAAACTAGCCATATTACTGATCATTTCGGTTATTTTAATAAAATTCAGAACCATTGATACCCAGGTTTTTATACATAATATGCAGCAGGATCTGGAAAAATCTAAATTTATGGATATTCTTATTGTTGCTTCATTAACTTTTGTAGCCTATGAAGGTTTTCAGCTGGTGATCAATGCAGTAAATGAAATGAAGAATCCGGAAAAAAATACGCCCAGAGCGATCTATTCGGCAATAGCCATAGTTATTCTTCTTTATGTGATTATTTCTGTTGGGGCATTATTTTCTATACCTTTAGCAGAGATGGCCAAAGATAAAGAATACGCACTTGCTGCAGGTGCCGGTAATGCAATAGGAAGTATCGGTGCCACAATGGTGATCATCGGTGCGATTCTGGCAACAAGCAGTGCTATTAGCGGAACCTTATTTGGCTCTTCAAGGCAGATGGCTGAAATAGCAGAAGATGGTTTTTTTCCGGCAAAGCTTGCACGAAGAAAAAGTAATAATATTCCGGCTTTTGCCGTAATTTCTATGGCAGTTATGGCTGCCGTTCTTATTTTGGCGGGCGGATTAAGATTGCTGGTTGAATTTGGAAGCATAACTTTTCTGGTGGTATCACTTTTAATGGCTTTGATCAATCACCAGATCAGGGAAAAGACCGAATCAAAAGCTTTTATCACAATTATGGCGATCATCGGACTTGGTATGGGAGGAATTTTAATTCTGTATTATGAATTTACGCACAAATGGGAACAGATGATGGTGATCATTGGGGTTTATGTTGTATTGGCCATTGGTGCCGGTTTATATTCTAAAAAAGGGCATTTTAAAATCAAATAAGTGTAATATATGACCTTTATCCTTTTTTTTGGAGTAGCTCTGGTACTATTGTATGATTTTACTAATGGTTTTCACGATGCGGCAGATATGATCGCTACGGCAATTGCATCGAGAACGATGACTCCCGCTGTCGCCATTATTATCGTATCTGTTTTTACTTTTTTGGGGCCTTTTTTAGGAGGGCTGGCTGTAGCCGATACCATTGGGCAGTTTGTTGTTATTGATCATACCGAAATGTATATTGCTCAGAGTGTTGTATTATCGGCAGTACTGGCAGCTATTTCGTATAATCTGATTACCTGGAAATTTGGCTTACCCAGTTCTTCATCCAATTCACTTACCAGCGGACTCGTGGGCGCCGCATTGTATGCCCTGGGAAGCAGTCATGTAAAATGGGGGATTACCGCCTTGCTGGATGGCCATATTGAAGGCTTTATGCGTATCGTTGCCGGAATCATCTTTTCTCCGCTGGCCGGTTTTCTGGTGGGTTTCCTGATCATGAAATTATTTCTGCTGCTGTTTAAAAGATTAAGCATTAAGTCAAAAAAATTATTTGTCATCACACAGTATTTTACTGTGAGCTGGCTGGCTTTTAGCCATGGCACAAATGATGGACAGAAAGGTATGGGAGTAATAGGGATGTTATTGCTGGCAAGTCAGGTTTATTCCACCTATACGGTCCCCGACTGGGTGATTTTGTCCTGCGCCAGTGCCATTACCCTGGGAACCATGTTTGGCGGATGGAGTATTATCAAAACTGTGGGTTTCAGAATATATAAAGTGAAAGTGTACCATTCTGTTGCCGATCAGATCGGTGCAGCTGCTGTGATCCTGGGTTCCTCATTGATCGGCGCACCCACTTCAACTACACAGGTGGTGACAACAACATTAATGGGGGTAGGTGCCGGAGAACATCCAAAACATGTACGCTGGGGAGTAACCGGTGATATAGTAAAGGGCTGGTTGTTCAATATCCCCAGTTCTATGATCATGGGAGCAATTTTTTGTTATCTGTTGATAAAAATACTGGGTTAAATTATAATTGATTAACAATAGAATGATGAATATACTGAGCAAATTAAAAGATCTCGTTTTACCTAAAACCATCGATTTTTATGGTGAACTGACAGAACAGAGTAAAATAACAGAAAGAATTATAGAAAATTTATTTTTGAATTATACAGCAGAAGAGCAGAATGATATACTTGTTCTGGTTGAAGAGGCAAAG
>QNYL01000299.1 GCA_003973375.1 Flavobacteriia bacterium | reverse complement strand
AAAACAGGCTTATCCAATAATTATTTAGATTCATTCTAAGTTAGTTGTGATACGAAAGTACTAAAAAAAAGTATTGTAACAAAAATTACAAAAAAATAATGGCTGTTCTGTAAAAATCGTTCCTCTCTTTAAATCTTTATTAAAGAATTACTTATATGATTCGTAATTTTAAGGATTCATTACATGATTTTTGTATTTATAAAAGTTGTAGCATTAATTTTCATATTTTTGTATGGATAAAAAAACATTCTAAATTAACAAACAACAAATTATGCACGCATATATTTTCCCCGGACAAGGGGCACAGTTCCCGGGAATGGGAAAAGATCTGTACGAAAGATCTGATCTTGCAAAAGAATTATTTGAAAAGGCCAATGAGATCTTAGGTTTTTCAATTACCAACATCATGTTCAATGGTACTGCCGAAGATCTAAAACAGACCAAAGTAACACAACCCGCTATCTTTTTGCACTCTGTAATTCTGGCAAAGACACTGGGAAATGATTTTAAACCGGATATGGTTGCCGGGCATTCTTTGGGTGAATTTTCTGCTCTAGTTGCCAATGCCGTTCTCGATTTTGAATCGGCACTAAAGCTGGTTTCAAAAAGGGCTCAGGCCATGCAAAAAGCCTGTGAGCTCGAACCCTCAACTATGGCTGCTGTCTTAGGACTGGAAGATCAGATCGTTGAAGAGGTTTGCCATCAGGTGGGAGGTATTGTTGTTGCTGCCAATTACAATTGTCCCGGTCAGCTGGTAATTTCTGGCGAACTCAACTCGATCGATCATGCCTGTGAGATCCTTAAGGAATCCGGCGCACGCCGCGCCGTTGTACTTCCGGTTGGAGGTGCCTTTCACTCTCCGCTGATGGAACCTGCTCAGGAAGAATTGGGGGCTGCAATTGAGGAAACTGTTTTTAATGCTCCAATCTGCCCGATCTATCAGAATGTTACAGCCAGAGCGGTAACCGATCCTGCCGAGATCAAAAGAAATTTAATGATGCAACTTACTTCTCCGGTTCGCTGGACACAGACAGTGCAACATATGACAGCAGATGGTGCTACAGAATTTACAGAGGTTGGACCGGGTAAGGTTTTACAGGGTTTGGTTAGAAAGATCGACCGAAGTGTTGAAACCAACGGGATAAACTAAACAGGATTTAAGTTTTAAATATTTTTTATGAACGAAGGCACACTCTTTACCCACATCAGTAACAAAGTAGCTACGATCACTTTTTTTCATCCTGCCGGAAATTCCTTCCCGTCGGAAATGCTGCAGAGGCTGGTCAATTCCATTAAACGGGCCGGTGAAAATCCTGATGTGAATATAATTGTATTAAAAAGTGAGGGAGACAGAACTTTTTGCGGAGGAGCCTCTTTTGATGAGTTACTTAGCATTCAGACTGCTGAAGAAGGAAAAAAATTTTTTTCCGGTTTTGCCAATCTGATCAATACCATGCGTAAATGCTCTAAAATTATTATTGTGCGTGTTCAGGGAAAGGCTGTTGGTGGCGGCGTAGGAATAATTGCTGCAGCCGATTATTGTTTTGCAACTGAAAATGCAAGTATCAAATTATCAGAATTAAGTATTGGTATCGGGCCTTTTGTTATTGCACCGGCAGTAGAACGCAAAATTGGCACATCGGCTTTTAGTGAGATGAGTCTGGAGGCTGAAAGCTGGAAAACAGCTTATTGGGCGAAAGAAAAAGGACTGTTTGCACGGGTTTATGATCAAGCACGGGAAATGGATAAGGATCTTGAGATCTTTACTGAAAAATTAGCCGGATACAATCCTCAGGCTTTAGAAGAGATGAAAAAACTTTTTTGGAAAGGTACAGATCAATGGGATGAATTATTGATCCGGAATGCTGAAATAAGCGGCAAACTGGTCTTATCGGAATTTACCAAAGAGGCTTTGAAAAAGATTAAAAATAAATAAGGATGGATTTTAAGCTTCGACCCTGAATAAAAACGGAGAATATCTCGATGAATTATTCTATGCCATCAGGAGAGATCAGTTTTAAAATTGGCAAACTTTAAAATAACAAAACAGATGAATTATATATCCTTGATCCTTCTTTTACAAAATGTTGATATTGATGAGAAGCTTAGAAATGCTCCTGACGACAGATATCAGATCGGAATAATCATTGGCACTTATTTGCCTTTTGTTCTTTTAGCCGGCCTTGCTTATCTGTTTTTTTATATAGCAAAAAAAAGAAAGGATGATAAATAATTTTTCCGGTTCTCGGTTTCTTTTTCGGCTACTGAACAATTAGCCTTTACCAGATCACCTGAAGATCAAATATGAAGTGATCATTGCATTATCAATATCTGTATTGATATTGACCTTTTGAAAATTAATAAACGGAATAAAATGTCAGAGAAATATATTATTGCAATAGATCAGGGAACCACAAGTTCTCGCAGCGTATTGTTCGATAATAAAGCCCGTATACTAAATATATCCCATATAGAAACCCGTCAGATCTATCCGGAAAACGGATGGGTTGAACAGGATCCGGTTGAGATCTATAAAACCCAGCTGAAAACCTTAACAAGTGTAATCGATGAAAATAAGATTTCTGCCGATAAGATTGCAGCCATCGGTATTACCAATCAGAGGGAGACTACAATTGTGTGGAATAAAAGAACCGGAAAACCCGTTTACAATGCTATTGTATGGCAGGATCTTCGCACCAGCGAATACTGTAAAAAATTACAAAGTGAAGCTTGGGATAAAAGGATTAAACAAAAAACCGGACTTGTAATCGATTCCTATTTTTCGGCAACCAAGATCAAATGGATTCTGGACCATATAAAAGGCGCAAGAGATCTGGCTAAAAAAGGTGAACTGCTATTTGGCACAATAGATACCTGGATCCTGTGGAACCTTACCCATGGTGAAGTTCATGCAACAGATTATTCCAATGCTTCAAGAACCATGCTGTTTAATATCAGAACTTTAGAGTGGGATAAGGAATTACTGGAGTTATTTGACATTCCTTTAGAAATGTTGCCTGAAGTAAAGGAATCAGGGGCTCACTTTGGTTATTTTGAAATGGATGGGGTGAAAATCCCAATCACAGGCATTGCCGGAGATCAGCAGGCTGCTTTGTTCGGTCAGGCCTGTTTTGAAAAGGGAGAAACAAAAAATACTTATGGAACAGGTTGTTTTTTACTGATGAATACAGGAAAGAAACCTCAGTTCTCTGATAATGGCATGCTCACGACCATTGCCTGGGGACTGAACGGAAAAGTATATTACGCACTGGAAGGAAGTGTTTTTATTGGCGGAGCTGCCGTTCAGTGGTTACGGGATGGATTAAGGATTATTGATACAGCCGAGGAAACCGAACAGAATGCAATTGATGTAAAAGATAATTATGCCGTAATTGTTGTACCGGCATTTTCCGGACTCGGAGCACCTTACTGGGATATGGATGCCCGTGGTGCTATTTACGGAATAACCCGGGGAACCACAACAAAACATCTGATCAAGGCCACACTAGAATCTATAGCTTATCAAAGTATGGATCTGATCAATGCCATGCAGGTTGATTCTAAGATCCGGCTAAAATCCTTAAAAGTAGATGGCGGTGCATCAGCAAATAATTACCTGATGCAATTTCAGGCCGATATATTGAATAAAACAGTGGAAAGAGCTGAGATAATCGAATCTACAGCTTTGGGTGCCGCCTATCTTGCAGGTTTGGGTATTGGACTCTGGAACAAAAAAGATATTCTAAACCACAGAAAGATCGATACGATATTTGAGCCTGAAATGGAAGAGGAAAAACGCAAAAGCCTGATCAAGAAATGGCACAAGGCCATTGAAAGAACCAAAGGTTGGGAAGATTGACAGGTTTTTACTATGTTTTTAAAGCCGGAGATGACTTCTCTAAAAAATATCTTCTGATAAAGCAGATTCACGAAGACCCTAAAAGATTTGACAATATCTGATGTTCATTTAATAGCATTTCTTATGCAAAATTACCCACAGCAGATATGTATTATCCTGTTTCCTGCAGGTAATTTATTAATCTTAATTGACGTAATTCATTAAGCCAAGACACCTTTAAGTTTTTCGAAAAGTATTTGTTCTTTTTCACTAAACCGCTCTCCTCCAAAACCAAGAAAACCTCCCTCTTTTGCTGCGTTGGCTACCTTTTCTGCAATTTCTAAAATCCAATTTTTATAATCGGCGACAACCTCAGGCGACTCTTTTTTCTCCAAAATAGAGA
>QNYL01000057.1 GCA_003973375.1 Flavobacteriia bacterium | reverse complement strand
ATGCCGGACCTGTTGGAAGTTTATAAAAAAATGGATCGCGAAGGTACTTTGCCTGTCAGAATTCACGCTTTTCCAATAGTAATCCCTGATGGAGGTTCAAAGGCTCTTTCAATCCCCGATCTGTACAAATCGGATAAACTGGTGATCAATACCGTTAAATTCTTCGCCGATGGCGGATTGAGCGGACAAACAGCAGCAACCAGCAGGAAATATGTAAACTCAAACAGTAAAGGGGTTTTAAGACTTGAAAAAGAATCATTCCTTAAACTGGCTCTGGAAGCTCAGAAAAAAGGATTCCAGATCGCTACACACGCTATTGGAGATGTAGCTATAGATCTTGTTCTGGAAGTATATCAGGAACTTTATAAGGCCTATCCCAATGCACCGAAACACCGGATCGAACATCTTGGTCTTGCCACTGATGAGCAAATGAATCGTATCAAAGAGATGGGATTACATATTGTAACACAACCCATTTTTATTGATGAACTGGGAAAGAATTTCAGAACGAGTCTGGATGAACAATATTTAAAACACTGTTATCGGTTTAAAACTATGCTCGATAAAGGAATCAATGTCTCTTTTTCTACAGATGCTCCGGTTGTTAAAAATCTGAATCCGTTACTGGGAATCAAAACGGCCTATACCCGAAAAGACAAAGCAGGATTTGCCATTGCTCCCGAACAATCCGTTGGTGTAAAAGAATCTGTGTACTGCTATACCATGGGTAGTGCAATTGCCAGCAGAGTTGATCATCTGGTAGGAAGTCTTAAAGTGGGTAAAGCCGCAGATTTTATAATTCTGAATAATTCTCCTTTTGAAGTAAATCCGGAAAATTTGACCAATATTAAAATCGAATCCGTGTGGCTTAACGGACAGGAAGTTTAAAAATTGAATCAGTACTTAAAAACAGTCAGCGGAATACTATGCTCTCTGACTGTTTTTTTTGTTTTAAAGCCTTTGTAAACAGTGATTTTTTCCAGATCATTTATACTAAATTCATCCTGAGAAGAATAAGGAGCAATCCCCTTTTTTTCAAGGTATGTTGCGAGGTATTTCTGCTCTTCCTGGCCGGGCGTAGGAATAAAAAAAGCTTTCGCCTGCATTACCGACAGATCCATTACAGTTGAATACCCTGATCGGGAAATTATGATCTCACTTTCTGCTATTGTTTTTTGCAGATCGTTTTGTAACAGGTAATTAACTATAACAATATTTTTATTATCACTAAATATTCTCTCTTTATCAGAGATCACTCCACGAATAAATAAAACTTTTTTTGTGAAATCCTTTAATTCTGTAAGCAGCTTTTCTTCGAGTAAGGTACGTTGTGGTTCGGGGCCTGAAAGTAAAACCATGATTTGATACTTTCTTTCCTTTACAAGAATATTTTTATCCTCAAATCTGCTTAATGGTCCGATATATTTTAAATTAATCCGGGTATGACCAATTTGTGATAACTTACCTGCCAGATTGTTATCCCCTTTAAAATCGGGCACCCAGCATTCCTGATATTTAGAAATGATCTTTTGATGAAATTTTGATGTAAAAAAGCTTGTCAGACCCGATAAAACATTAACCTGATGCGTGATATAAACCGAGGGAGCCTTATTGGAGTAAACCCCAAACCGGTTATCGGAAATAATACCTGAAATCTGCTCTTTTTCAACAATCTTTTCAACCTCCATCCTTTCCTTTTTAATAATTTTCTGTATTCGGGGAAGATTCATCAGGAGTTTATATTTTAAATATTTTCCTTTTCTGGAATATTGAATATTATAAGAGGGTAATTGATAATTTTTTAGCCGGGGAAATTCTTTTTTAAGCAGTATCAGGGATTCTCCATCCCCTGCCAGTACAGGATGAAATCCGTTGTTGATCAAGGTATTGATCACCGGAATACAGCGTGTTGCATGACCTAAACCCCAGTTTAAAGGAGCTACAAGGATCTTTTTTGATCCTGTTTTTTCTGTATCAATTTTAGCAGATTTCAATTATAAGATTATTCTGGCCTTTATTTATCAGACCAAACAGCAAGTTCGTTTCCATCCGGATCTTTAAAATGAAATCTTTGTCCGCCCGGAAAAGAAAAAATATCTTTGGTAATTATTCCACCTGATCTGAGTATTTTATTTTTAACAGATCTTAGATCTGAATGGTACAAAACGATCAACGCCCCATTTTCAATTATCGTATCGGTTCTGGTAAATCCTCCTCTTACACCACTATCGGAAAAACTGCAATAATCGGGTCCGAAATCAACAAAGGTCCAACCAAAAACATTCGTGTAAAACGCCTTTATAGCATTCAGATTACGAGCACGGAATTCAATATAATTGATATGATTATTAACCAACTCTATAATTTAAACTTAAATCTTTTATAAATCAAAACCAATATCCTTTCTAAAATTCATTTGATCAAAATGGATCTTTTCAATACTTTGATAGGATCGTTTTAGTGCTTCTTTAAAATCTTTTCCAAAGGAAGTAACTGATAAAACCCTTCCTCCGTTTGAGATAACTTTACCATCCTCCAGAGCGGTTCCTGCGTGAAACAGAATAGAATCTTTAACCTGATCAAGTCCGGAGATTACTTTTTCTCTTTCATAACTGGCAGGATATCCACCGGATACCAGCATTACTGTAGTAGCCGATCGTTCATCAGTTTCGAGTTTAAACTGATCCAGTTTTTTATCCGCTACAGCTGTAAGAAGTTCGGCAAGATCTGATTTAATCCTTGGAATAACCACTTCGGTTTCAGGATCTCCCATTCTTACATTGTATTCTATCACATAAGGTTCATTATTTACTTTGATCAGTCCGATAAAGATAAAGCCAACATACGGAATATTATCTTTTTTAAGTCCTTCAACTGTAGGTTTGATAATTCTGCTCTCCACTTTTTCCAGAAATTCAGCATCGGCAAACGGAACCGGAGAAACAGCACCCATACCACCGGTATTCAAACCCTGATCACCTTCTCCAATACGTTTGTAATCTTTTGCATTGGGCAGGATGACATAATTTTCACCATCCGTAAGTACAAAGGAGCTCATTTCAATGCCATTGAGAAAATCCTCAATTACTACTTTTGCACTTGCTTTTCCGAATTTGTAATGAGAAAGCATTTCTTTTAATTCTTTTTTAGCCTCCTCCAGATCGTTGAGAATAAGAACCCCCTTCCCTCCGGCCAGACCGTCGGCTTTTAAAACATAAGGCGGTGTTAAGGAGTCTAAAAACTGATAGGCTTCATGAAGATTATCTTTGGTAAAACTCTGATATTTTGCTGTTGGAATATGATGCCGTTTCATAAATTCCTTAGCAAATTCTTTACTGCCCTCTAACATTGCAGCTTCTCTTTGCGGACCAATAACAGGTATTGCTTTTAAGTTGTCATCTTCAAGAAAAAAATCGTGAATTCCATTCACCAAAGGATCCTCCGGACCAACAACAACCATATTGATATTATTTTTTAGAACAGCTTCTTTCACCTCTGAAAAATTATTCGGATTTAAATTCAGATTGATACCATAATTCATTGTTCCGGCGTTTCCCGGTGCAATAAAAACTTTTTTAACCTTTTTACTTTGTGCGAGTTTCCATGCCAAAGTGCTTTCTCTTCCACCCGAACCTAATATTAGTATATTCATTTTAGTATGCTTTATCTTCTCCTTTAAAAATATTAATAATTGTAAACCAGATAATTTTCAAATCCAGAAAAAAGGACCAGTTTTCGATATAAAAAATATCCAGTTTTACCCTGTTTTCCATATCCTCATTTTTTTCTACTTCTCCTCTGTAGCCTTTTACCTGCGCCAGTCCTGTGATACCCGGTTTTACAAAATGTCTTACCATAAATTTATCTACCAGTTTTGAATATTTTTTTGTTTGGCTTAACATATGAGGTCTGGGGCCTACCACACTCATATCACCAACCAGAACATTAAAAAACTGAGGTAATTCATCAATGCTGGTCTTTCTCAGAAATTTACCAATTTTTGTTACCCGGTTATCCCCTCTAACAGCTTGAAGCTTCTCAGATTCATCATTGATATACATCGACCGGAATTTATAACATTCAAATCTTTCTCCGTTAAGACCGTCTCGTTTCTGTTGGAAGAAAAGAGGCCCTTTTGACTCGATCTTGATCAGTATGTACATCAGAGGTGTTAACCAGGAAAGAACAAAAATAATCATGAGCAATGAAAAAACCACATCAAAAGTACGTTTAAAAAACTGATTGATATTATCATCGATAGGAATTTTTCGCAATGAAAGTACCGGAATATAATCAAAATACTCAATTTCTGTTTTCGTAGTATAGGCATCCCT
>QNYL01000037.1 GCA_003973375.1 Flavobacteriia bacterium | reverse complement strand
TTTTTAAAGGAATCACCCCAAAAAGCAAGATTGAAAAGGGCGATCGTATACCCATAGCTTTTTATGGAAAGAATCTTGAGCATTCCTCCGCAAAGGTTAAAATCAAAGAAGAGCATTTTAAAACAGACTGGTTGTATGTGACCAAGGGTCCTGAATTTGATCTGCTTACCAAAAGACAAACAGATTATCTGTTTAAGAAAAAGTTTAAGATTGATGCCCTGAACAACCGTATGGGTTATCAGTTGGAAAATCCGATTCCTAAGATGAAAAAGAAAGAGATTATCACATCAGTGCTTATCCCCGGAACGGTACAGTTAACGCCTTCAGGTAAACTGATTATCATGATGAGAGATTGTCCTACAACAGGCGGATATCCACGGATCTTACAACTTACCGATGAAGCGATCAACCGGCTCGCACAGCTCGAAACGGGAGATACTTTTACTTTTAATCTGGAAAATGTTTTTAGTTTTCTTCGTAGATTAGCCAGCAGATTTACCGATTAATAAACAAAAGAAATTATGGAAATAAATTTAATAAGTGATACGGTAACTGTACCGACTCCTGATATGTTGAAATATATGATGTTAGCTGAAGTTGGTGATGATGTTTTTGGTGCTGATCCTACGGTGATCAAATTACAAAAGAAAATGGCTTCTATGTTTAAAAAAGAAGCGGCCTTATATTTTCCGTCAGGAACCATGACCAATCAGACTGCCATTAAAATTCATACCCAGCCTGCAGAACAGATGATTTGCGATAAATGGGCACATGTTTTTAATTTTGAAGGAGGAGGGGCTGCCTTTAATTCGGGTATTTCAAGCAGCCTGATCGATGGTGACCGGGGAATGTTTACCGCAGAGCAGGTTAAAAAAGCACTCCATGATCCTAATAATTATCACGTTCCTGTTTCCAGCCTGGTTGCTGTTGAAAATACAACCAATAAAGGGGGTGGAGCCTGCTGGGATTTTGAGGAACTGAAAAGAATAAGAAAGGTTTGTGATAACAATAATCTGGCCTATCATCTGGATGGTGCCCGGCTTTTTAATGCACTCGTTGAAAAAAATGAAACTCCGGAACAATACGGCAAGTTGTTCGATACCATATCGATTTGTCTGTCTAAAGGATTGGGAGCACCGATAGGTTCGGTTCTTTTAGGATCAAAAAAAGATATCAAACGGGCTGTACGCATCCGTAAATTATTTGGCGGTGCCATGAGACAGGTAGGCTATCTGGCTGCGGCCGGAATCTATGCCCTCGATCACCATGTAGAAAGACTGGCGGAAGATCATCAAAGAGCAAGAATTTTAGGAGAAGCCCTTAATGATTCTCCGTTTGTAAAAAAAGTTGAGCCGGTTGAGACCAATATTCTGATCTTTTATACTTCTGATGATGTGCCTGAAAATAAATTTGTTGAGGCATTAAGAAAAGAACAAATCCTAATCAGTTCAATGGGAGAAGGTAAATTGCGTATGGTAACACATCTTAATTTTACCGATGAAATGCTCGATAAAGTTGTAAACGTGATCAAAGAACTTGATCTGTAAAAAATTATTTCAATTCTATAACTAACAAAATTCACACTTATGAAAAGATCAGGTCTGGTTATTATCGCTTTCTTCTTAAGTATTCCTTTTTTTGCACAGTCTGAGATCTCAAAGATACTCTATGAGGTTGCTGATGCTCCATCCTCTCAACGGATTGAAAAAGACGTAAGGAAACTCGTCAGTTTTGGTACACGGCATACCTTGTCGGATACGGTCTCTGATACAAGAGGTATCGGAGCAGCCCGAAGATGGATCAAATCGGAATTTGAAAGGATCTCAAAAGATTGTAACAATTGTCTGGAAGTTAAATATCAAAAAAGTTTGGTACCCAAAGATGGAAGAAGAATTATTCGTGATACCTGGATCGTAAATGTGCTCGCTATTCAAAAAGGAACCCAATATCCGCATCGCTATGTAATCATGTCGGGAGATATTGATTCCCGTGTAACGGATGTTAATAATTATACATCAGATGCTCCCGGTGCCAACGACAATGCTACCGGTATGGCCGGAACCATGGAAGCTGCAAGGGTCTTGTCAAAATATAAGTTTCCTGTTTCAATTATCTATGTGGGACTGTCAGGGGAAGAACAAGGACTTTATGGCGGAAAATCCCTAGCCAAAGAACTTCGTAAAAAAGGTGTAGAGGTGATTGGAGTATTAAACAATGATATGATCGGAAATATTGAAGGAATTGATGGTGTGATCGATAACAGTACCTTCCGGGTATTCTCAGAGGCTATTTCCATGAAAATGACCAAAAGGCAGAAAAATGCGATGAGATATTACGGTGGGGAAGTTGACGGACCTTCACGTCAGCTGGCCAGATATGTGGAAAAACTCACCCGTGATTATATGACCAATCTAAGAGCCATCATGATCTATCGTCTCGACAGATTTGGCCGTGGAGGTCATCACAGGCCTTTTAATGACGAAGGTTTTACCGGAGTAAGGATTATGGAAACCCATGAAAATTACAACAGGCAGCATCAGGATATCCGGACAGAGAACGGTATAAAATACGGAGATGTAATTGAAGGAATTGATTTTGATTATGCGGCAAAAATCACTGCGGTAAATACTTTGACACTGGCATCACTGGCCTCGGCTCCCAAAGCTCCACAAAATGTAATGATTGGTGGTGTGGTAAAACCTTCAACAACGCTTCAATGGGATGTTGACACCGATAAGGAACTTTTGGGATATAAGATCTATTGGCGTGATACAACTGCGCCACAATGGCAGTACAGCAAATTTGTAGGTAAGGTAAACAAATACACGCTAAAGAATATCATCATCGATAACTACTTCTTTGGTGTGGCCAGTGTAGGTAAGAATGGTGCTGAGAGTTTGGTTCAGTTTCCCGGAAAACTCATTCCGTCAAAATAAATTGTAAGGAATGATCTTTTTATCCGTCATAGAGAAAAAAAAGTATCCTATGCATAATAAAATTTTTATCATCTTACTGTTAACAGCATTAAATCTGTTTTCACAAAAAAATCAAAACAATATGAATAAAGACCTTGCTGTCGCCACTTTCGGAAACGGTTGTTTTTGGTGTACCGAAGCCATTTTTCAAAGATTAAAAGGAGTGGATAGTGTATTGCCCGGATATTCGGGCGGACATGTGAAGAACCCTGCTTACAGAGAGGTTTGTACGGGAAATACCGGTCATGCCGAAGCCATTCAGATCACTTATGACCCGGAAATTATTTCTTACAGAACCTTGCTGGAAGTTTTTTTCTATACACACGATCCCACTACTTTGAATCGTCAGGGAAATGATGTGGGTACGCAATACCGCTCAGTGATCTTTTACAGAAATAAAAAGGAAAAAGAAGAGGCTGAGAATATCATCAGACAACTAACGGAAGATAAGGTTTACGAGGATAAGATCGTTACGGAAATAACAGCTTTTGATCATTTTTATGAGGCGGAGGATTATCATCAGGATTATTATAACAACAATAAAAATCAACCCTATTGCAGGGCGGTGATCAATCCGAAAATTGATAAATTCCTTAAAAAATATCACTCCAAAATCAGATAAAATGTCAGTTGGTATGTTTTTTGATTGTTAAACATTGAATTTTAAATTGAACAATATGTTTTCAAATCTGGAAAATCTATCAAAAAAACAATTATTTAAATACGGGATTCTTTTTGATCTTTTAGGGATGATTCCGCTCTTAAACTTTATTTGGGCACCTTTATCGGTTCTATTGATGACAAAACTGTATAAAGGAAATGTGGGTAAAATTGGTGGTATGGTTTCGTTTATTGAAGAAGTTGTACCGGGATTGAATTTTTTCCCGTCGTTTACCCTTACGTGGATCTATGTTTTTATTCTAAAAAAAGGAGAACCGGTAAATCAATTCATTTAAATATAATAGAATATTCTATATACAAAAAAAAACTGCTGTTAAGCAGTTTTTTTGGTTTATAAACAATCCTTTAATTAGTGCCTGTTTATAAAGTGCTTGATTTTTGAAAGATTAAAATTTTTGATGGATTTTTGTTTTTTTTTATTGCAGCAAATGCTTGTGTATTAGGCAAAATAAAAAAAGAAAAAAGGCGCAAAAAGATAATTTTTCAATTCGATGACTTTATAGACATACACTAATTAATAAGACCATTGAATAATTTACCTAAGATCCCTGATTTCTTAACATTGTCGGTAATAAATTCGGCAATAGTATCCGGGGTGTCACTGTTATCGGCAAATCCCTGTACCTTATTGGCAATAGTTGAATGTCTTTCAGCTTCATCCCCCATTATTGAGTCAAGTAATCCGG
>QNYL01000170.1 GCA_003973375.1 Flavobacteriia bacterium | reverse complement strand
TTGCTACTTTAAAAATTTTAACCATAGCCACTGCTATGCTTAAAGTTTTCTGTCTTGAACTTAATAAAAATAACGGCGTCTTATACGCTATAATTCATTCGACTTGACACTAGGTGATGAATGTTTTTTTTTAAGATTTATACTGGTATTAACCGGTAACATTTAATATCGAGGTTGAACCAATCTTGCATGGTCTGTGGATGTTGTTTAGAGTACAAATAACAACTCATTATTTTATCATTTTCCGGTTCTCCTAACCCCCTTTTTCCTGAAAGAACAGTATCTACATCAGATACAAATTTTTTAGCATGCTGCCGCTATTTTATTTCAAATTCTTCTGTTTCGTTAACTTTTACTGATCTTGCATTAATTACTTTTTTGTTATGATCAACTAGTATTGCAACGAAACTCATTTTATTGGTATCGGTAATTATTTCAGGTACCGTTAAAGAGTATTCTTTTGTGTAAATATTGTTCTTTTTGGTTTCTGACGCCGGAATAGCATCTCCTAAAACAGGGGTAATGGCATATCTTAATACATGGTTGTGTACAAAATCAACTAACACAGCATCCCCATTAAAATAACTTGTATAGTTTTTTTGATCTTCTTTAATACCATCCTCCAGAATTACTACAACTAATTTCACATCCTTATCAAAATCTTTACCGAATTGTGCTTTTACCTTTAGTTTAATCGTATTTCCTGATAACGATGATTTAAAATAAAGTCCTGCCACAGCATCTTCTTTTGTTAAATCAGTTATTTGTGTCACGTTATTTGGTTCCGGAGCCGACATTTTAAAATCCCTGTCCACAAAAGCTGTCGGGAAGCCCTCCACATTAAATGCTGATAATAATTTCTTTGCATAGGTGGTTTCCATCGTATCTCCTCGATGAATAGCAATAGGAATCGCAAAATCCGTAGCATCCTCTAACAATTCTATCGCATAAGCTACTCTGGGGCACCATCCGCACCAAGTACCTGTATAATCTTCTAAAACAGGCCTTTTTTGAAATCTTGTTCCTAAGGCTTCAACCTCCAGGTTCACAACATTACTGGTTACATTATTATAGGTTGCTTTAATTGAATAAATACCAGGAACATCAGGTGTCAGATCTCTTCCGGAAATTTGTGTACCATTTACAAAATATTTTGCTTTTGCTGATAAATTCTGGCCGTTTTCTGCTGTAACAGAGAATGTTACAGATTCGCCAATTTCAATTTTATCGTTACTAAGAGTTAATGTAATGGATTGGATTGAATTACCTTCAGGTGAACACCCTGCAAGGCTGATCATCACTAAAAATAAATAAATAAGTTTTGTTACTTTCATCAGGTTATTCTGTTGGTTATTAACAATCGGCAAATATACATTTTTTTATTAACCTGGATAATTCACAAATTTTGGTTAAAATAAATTCACAAATTTTCATCATAAAATATTGATATCAAGTATATTGGCGCAAAAATATTAACTTAGCGGTGAATTTTTCGGGTTAAAAAGTTTAAAAGATGAAAATATTCCTGTTGTGTATTATGATCAGCCCCGACAAATATTAAATTAATGATATTTTCTCTGTTCTACAACGCAAAGTTTGCCAAATCTTATCAACAAAATATTAGAAAAGTGATGAATATTTAAAGAATAAGACCCTTGCAATACTCTTTTGAATTATAAAATAAAGACAATTCTTTGTTCAATATCTTTCTTCTTACAAAAATTAAGTCCTCATAAACAAAAGTTTACTGCAAGTTAAATATTCTCGAGCGTCGAATTTGAACAAAAAATTGTCTTTTGCAATGGTCTAATAATGTATATTTGTCACTGTTTTTAAAATATCATACAGATGAAACATATATTTTTTATTCTATTTATATCAATGTCCTTACTGAGTTTTGGTCAAAAAACAATTCCAAACACAGAAGTAACTACGTTAAATGGAAAAAAAGCTAAACTTTACGATCAAATTTCAAAAGATAAAATCACGATCTTAAGTTTTTGGGCAACCTGGTGTGTACCGTGTATTAATGAGCTGGATGCCATTAGCGAAATATATGAAGAATGGCAGGATGATTTAAATGTTGAAATAATTGCAATTTCTATTGATGATTCAAGAAGTAAAAAAAGAATAAAACCTTTAATAAATGGTAAAGGTTGGGAGTATAAAGTTCTTATTGATAAAAACCAGGCCTTAAAAAGAGCATTAAATATCTCTGTGATCCCTCATGTGATTGTACTTAAAGATTCAAAAATTCTGTACAGACATACAGGATACACCCCCGGTGCTGAAGAGGAACTTTACAAAAAAATTAAAGAACTGGAATAGTTGCTACTTTCAATTAGGCAGCTAAAACAAGCATACAAACGCATAATAAATTTTTGATAGTTTACCGGCCGGTATAATTAAATTTGTATAAAAATTTCTGAAAGTGAAGAAATTATGGGTTTCTTTATTTTTGGAATCCAAAATTTTTTTAAAGGATGAAAAATAAAACAATAATTTATTTTCTTTTTTTTAGCATCGGATGGCTATCCTATGCACAGGACAGAGGTCAGTTTTCAATAGGTTTTGAATCTAATTCACAGTATTATTTAGACGATGAAAAGACAGGAGATTTTACCTTGCCCGAACGTTTTAGATCTAACAACTATTTGCAATTAGATTATTATATAAAAAAATTTTCCTTCGGACTTCAAGTAGAATCATATGTTCCAATGGCATTGCTTAATTATCCGCCAGCTTATGAAAAAACAGGCTTAGCTACCTATTACGCAAGTTATAAAACTGAAAGATTAGAAGCTACTGCCGGTTATTTTTACGAACAATTCGGGAGTGGCTTGATTTTACGCTCCTGGGAAGACAGACAACTTGGTATTAATAATGCGATTAGAGGTGGATTGGTAAAATACAATCCAACAGATTATATACATCTAACGGGTTTATACGGAAAACAGCGTGAAGGATTTGATGTTTCAGACGGAGAAATCTATGGGTTTAATACGGATTTAGATATTGCGGAGCTGGTAAATCAGGATGAGATCCTTTTTTCATTAGGATTAAGTTATGTGGGTAGAAAGCAGGAATCAACTGTAGAAACACCGGTTTTCTCCGATCTTACCAACGTTTTTTCCGGAAGATTAGATTTTTCTAAAGGAGATTTTTACATCAATACGGAATATGTAAACAAAGGAAAGGACGCAGTGATTATTCAAAATAACATCGTAAATGCAAAGGAAGGAAATGCTTTTTTACTAAATTTTGGATATGCTAAAAAAGGGATTGGTATAGACGCTACATTCAGACGATTAGAAAATATGACATTCTATTCCGATAGGGAAGCTGCCGGAAATATATACCTACAAAATATTATAAATTATGTGCCCGCCCTAACCAAGCAACACGACTATTTACTTACAAATATATATGTATATCAGGCACAGCCCCAGGTATCTTTCCAGGACCCAACTTTATTAAAGGCAGGAGAAACAGGCGGACAAATAGATGTGTACTATAAAATAAAAAAAAATACCTTTTTGGGAGGTAAATATGGACTAAAATTAGCTTTAAATGCGTCGTATTGGGCGGGATTAAAAGGCGATTATGATTATGAAAGTTTTGATTATGATACCGATTTTCTGGGATTTGGCGAAAAATATTTTTCTGATTACAATATTGAGATTAGAAAAAAATGGTCAAAAAAATGGAACTCTATTTTCTTTTATGCAAATCAATTTTACAACAAACGTTATATAGAAGAAACAACAGGAACAATAAAATCCAATATTCTTGTTGCTGAAGCTTCCTGCAAAATTGGCAGAGGAAGATCGTTTAGAATTGAAGCGCAGCATCTAACCACAAAAGACGATAAAAAAAATTGGGCAGGCGGGACTTTTGAATATAATTTTAACCCTAAATTTTCTGTGTATGTAAATGATATATACAACTACGGAAATGATATTTTATCTGACAGGATACATTATTACAATATAGGAGGAAGCTATGTTAGAGGAGCCAATCGATTTGCGCTAAACTATGGAAGACAGCGTGGCGGATTGCTTTGCGTGGGGGGTGTTTGCAGATATGTTCCTGAAAGCACTGGAATTACAGCAAATATAATTTTGAATTTTTAAACAGAATCAACCATGTACGAGGCATAAATTATTTCCGGTAAAGGTGCTGAGTATAATACAGGTATATTATAATTTTATATTAATCAATAAATTAAATAACGATGAAAATTTTATTGGTCTCAAAAGTAGTTAAAACTATGCACTTTAGTGCATCTCGCTTTAGCTTCTAAAAATTCATATATTTGTTTGATGTCAGAACAAAGAACAAATGGC
>QNYL01000095.1 GCA_003973375.1 Flavobacteriia bacterium | reverse complement strand
TACGTTTATGGGGTGTGGTCCAGGTGACAAATAAATCCACTGCAAGAATTATCAGCTAAGCTCACTCTAAAGGGAAAAAAGAAATGAAATTCAAATGCAGTGTACATAGTATTTAACTTCTTTCTCCTTTTTCTTTTTCTTTTTTTCCTTTCTTTCTTCTTTTTCCAGTGAAACTGCGGTCTGGCCACTTGCCTCTTCAGAAAAGTTGATTTTCCTTTTCCGGATTCTCCGATAAGAGCTGTTTTTTCACCTTGAACAATATAGGAATTGAGCGAGATCCCGTTAGGCATCGGCCACATTCCTTCAAACAGTTGATAGCTTTCCAGATTAACTGGCAGGCAATAAATTCCATCGGTAATTTTTACAGCTTTCATCGAGCAGATCCTTTTTAATGTTGTTTATGGTGCTAATGTCGTTATTTGTTCAAGTAATTTGCGAATAATCCCTTTGTATTCGTCCATGTCGGCCAGTGATTTCAATTCTTGTAATGCCCGGGGAATTTTCTGATCAAACGGAATTTCAAAATAGGCTTCGTTATTCTTTTTCGATACAAGATGAAGAATGACTTCCGGTAACGGAGGGGTATAATGAATTACTATTTGTTCAATCTTTTTATTTATTTGAAAAAGAGCAATATAAGTAGAATCTTTTATTTCAATATTTTTTACTTTGTTTTGTAAATAACCTTTTTTTTGCAGTTGTACCCTGATGCTGTCTATTTGCTTGTAGATCTCCTTTTGGTCTGAATTCAGTCTTTTATAGGTGATTCCGTTAAAAATCTCCTGGTTACCCGGATTGACAGTCTGAGGTTTCAGTACAAGTTCTTGAGCGTACAGGTTGAAATTTAAAAAGATCAGTATATATATATATGGTGTAGAAATAAATTTCAAGTTGTGTTGGTTTTGATCTGGTGATAACCTGTTTCAGGAACAAATATAATGAATTAGCCAATTAGGGTGATTGAAAGATTGAAAGATTCAAGGATTGAAAAATCTAAAATTTTAGATTCAAAATTGGGATACTAACTACTCAATACTCTGTACTCTGAACTTTTGATTTGTTGTTGGATTAAACGATTTATAATTTATTCTGTAATGAACTTCCCCTCTTGAGAGGGGCTTAAATGGTTTAGTACAAAATTAACCTGTTGTCCAGTAAAACCATTAAACGCGTCTTAAAACCTATTTAATTAAAGGGTAATAGGGATTTAAAAAAATTTTAGATTACTTTATTAATCGGATGAATTGCTTATCAAAGATTTCTTTACCTCCCGTCCTAAAGCCTGCCTGTCGGTACGCAGGGAAGTAAATCATTGACAATCAATTCATCCTTTAGGATAAGAGGCAAAAATTGGTTGCCAGTGATTTACATACTAAAGTTTATCGGACAACAGTAATTGTAAATCATGACCTGAATGTAATAAAGTTTAAAAATCTTCTTTGAACTGAAAATATCTCAGTTCTTGATTTGAATTTTATTTGGTTTTTGATAAAATGGAAAGTATATTTGCTGTATTGTAAAGTAAACTTTCCAATTTTAAATAAAATGAATAGTATTCAGAAAGACATCCGATTGTTTCCTCACACTTTTAAAAAGAAAATTTATATCGTTCTTTTGCTATTGATCTTGATTGTTGTTTTATCGATAGCTAAATTATTGCCCTTTGATAAAGAGCTGGTAAAAACTTTTGTTGCCAATGCATTCCTTGTTGCACTTTTGTTGCTTGCCCTGACCAAGGATAAAGATGAAGATGAACTGACGATAAGACTTCGATTAAAAGCCTTTACCTCCTCATTTATTTACGGGGTGGTTCTTGTAATTGTCAGCCCTTATTTAAATCTTTTGTTCGGGGGTGATTTTCTGGTGGAAAAAAGTACAACCTCCCTTTTGTTCAATATGCTCTTTTTCTATTTCTATATGTTTTATCTGATGAAAAGAAGCCGTTAATGAAAAACCGATTAAAAATAGAAAGAGCGATTCATGATCTTACACAGGAAGATCTGGCAAAAAAGATTGGTGTTTCCCGGCAAACGATTAATTCCATAGAAAAGAACCGCTATATTCCTTCAACATTACTGGCTTTAAAGATCTCAAAAATATTTAAAAAGCCTGTTAATGAGCTTTTTGAGCTTGAAGCAGATGATTAACCCGAAAAGTTCACCGCTAAGCTAATATTTTTGCGCCAATTTACTTGATATCAATATTTGTGAATTATCCAGGTTAAGAAATAAGTTTTATTCCAAGCCATTCACGTGCAGTTTCCTCATCTTTTCTGATTTGTTTTGTCAGTGCCTCCAAAGATTCGAATTTTTTTTCTTCACGGATCCTTTTCAACATCCGGATCCGGATATTCTCTCCGTATAGATCGGCATTAAAATCTAAAAGATGAACCTCTATTGTTTGGTATTTCCCATCAACGGTGGGGCGAAAACCAATATTCATAATACCAAATACAGTTTTCTTTCCAATACGGGTTTTTACCGTATAAACTCCCGTTTTAGGGATGAGTTTATAATCTTCACTGATGTGAATATTGATGGTGGGATAGCTCATCTTTTTTCCAAGTCCCTGACCTTTGATCACTTCTCCGGTAAGGAAATATTCATAACCGAGATACTGGTTGGCCTTTTCAATATTGCCATTTTCCAGTGCTTTTCTGATCTTGGTGGAGCTGATGGCTACATTTTCAAAGTCATGAACCGGTATTTTCTCCAGCCGAAAACCAAATTCTTCCCCAAATTCTTTCATCTGTTCGTAATCACCTTCACGGTTTTTACCAAATTGATGGTCATAACCAATGACAAGGATCTTGATTTTTAGTTGATCAACCAAAAGATCTTTTACAAATTCACGGGCAGGTAGATCTGAAAATTCTTTGGTAAAGGGTTCAATAATTAAGAAATCGAGTCCAAGTTTATCCAGTAGATCGATCTTTTCATCGATGGTAGTGAGCATTTTGATCTCATTTCCGCGATTTAAAACTCTCCGGGGATGTGGAAAAAAAGTAAGAATAGCTGTTTTACCATTTTCTTCAGCTTTGATCCGGTTCAGGCGCTGTATGATCTTTTGGTGTCCCAGATGAACACCGTCAAAAGTACCAATAGTTAAAATGGTACACCGGTCTTTTTCAGCAAAATCTTTTATCGAATGGTAAACTTTCACGTATTTTCTAATTTAGATCAATGGTTTCATCGATTTGTTTAATGATCTGAGGAATCTTTTTAACACTAAAATCCAAAAAGATCTTTAATTGTTCTTTACCGGTCTTTTTAGTGATCAGATTTCCTTTATTTACAGGGAAATATCCGGAAGTGCCTCTGCAAAAGCATAATCTTCCGTAAAGTAATTTTATCCGACTCAGATCTTTATCCTGCAAATTTAAATTTAATTTTTTATCAGGCAGTTCAAAATAAACAATTTCAGAATAATTGCTGTCGGCTGTATTCTCAATCGGATTTCTTTTATATACATATTTAATTACCAAGTTTTTACCCTTTTCAACCACAGGGTAGTATTTTCCGGTATCATCTGTTTTTATTAGTAATGAGCTTTGCGGTATCACCTGTATGCTGCAAATTCCATCGTCAGGACAAGGTTGTGTCATCTGTATGGGTATTTTGTTTTTTTCTGACTCATCAACGGCTTTTTTACTGTTTCCACAGGAAAATATCACGATCAAAACAGCAATTAAAAATAAGGTTCTCACTTTTTTATTTTTTGTAAAGGTAATTGATAGAAAATAAACTGAAATTTATTTCTTAGATTTGTGTTTGCAAATATTAGCTTTTCTTTTATGAAGATAAAATATACTTTCCTTTTATTGTTGTTTTTTATTTTATTGTCGGTAAGCGGTCAGGCACAGGATAAGAATATCTGGTCGGGGGCTCGAATCAATGATATTTCCCGTGAGCAGATACAAATAAAACATATCCCTCTCAGGTATAAGTTGTTCCATCTTGATCTGAATTCTATAAAAACGAATGTATGGAAAAAAGCAAAGGAAAACAGATCTTCCGGATCATTTTTTAAGCTTTCCTTTCCGGATGAGACCGGGAAATTGCAAACTTATCTTGTAAAAGAAAGTCATGTAATGCATCCGGATCTGGCAAAAAGATATCCTGATAACAAGACTTTTATAGGTTATAAAGCAAATGACAAATCGAGGAAGGTACGCCTGAGTATCAACGAACAGGGTTTACATGCAATGTTTATAGACCGGGACAGGAATATCTCATACATTGATCCCTATTCGAAAGATAAAAAGAATTATATTTTATACAAAAGGAAGGATGTTGATTTTTCAGAATCTGGTTTTGTTTGCCTTACCAAAAATATTAAAAGATCAGAACAATTAAAA
>QNYL01000009.1 GCA_003973375.1 Flavobacteriia bacterium | reverse complement strand
GCTTTCTGAAAATCGTATTTCTACTAACACCTCCGGTAAGCACTTCTACTGCTCTGGAATATAATTCTTTATGAGAATTATCATTAAAATAAAAGCTGAATTTTTCTATCATGAAATTACAATCAGATAAGAATAGCAATTCTCATAAAGAATTATATTCCAGAGCAGTAGAAGTGCTTACCGGAGGTGTTAGTAGAAATACGATTTTCAGAAAGCCTCACCCGATCTATGTAGCCAGTGCTAAAGGAAGTTACGTAACCGATATCAACGGAGTAGAGCGTGTGGATTTTGCCAATAACATGGCATCATTGATCCACGGGCATGCACATCCGGCCATTGTAAAAGCGGTAACTGAGCAATTCCAAAAAGGCACGGCCTACACTATGGGTACGGAAGCTGAAATCCTATTTGCCGAATTACTCACAAGTCGTGCCCCCGGTTTTGAAAAAATACGTTTTATGAATTCGGGTACGGAGGCCGTAATGACCATGATCAAGACTTCACGGGCTTTTACAGGTAAACCCATGATCGCTAAGGCTGAAGGGGCTTATCACGGCACTTATGACTTTGCAGAGATCAGCCAGACGGCCAATCCTTCCAACTGGGGAGCTATAGATAAACCCAATAAGGTTCCGGTTGTTCAGGGTACTCCCGAAGGCGTTTTGAATGATGTGGTAATCTATCCTTATAACGATGTTGAAAGAACGATAAATCTTTTAGATGAATATGCGGATGAGATTGCCTGTGTTTTGATAGATCCTGTTCCTCATCGTGTAGGACTTTTCCCCGCTACGAATGAATTTATAGAAGCCTTGTACAAATGGACGAGAAAGCACAATGCTATCCTGGCTTTTGATGAAGTGGTTACTTTCAGAGTGAATTATTCAGGGGCTCAGGCGAATTATACTGTTAAACCTGATCTGACCGCTTTAGGAAAGATTATTGGCGGCGGCTTCCCGATTGGTGCTTTGGTAGGCAGATCTGATATTATGAAAATGCTCGATCCAAGGGAAACTTTTCTTAGACATCCGCATTCCGGTACTTTTTCCGCCAATCCCGTATCCACAACGGCAGGCAGGGTAGCCATGGAAATGTATGATGAACAAGCGGTTAAAGACCTTAATGCCTTAACCATGATTGCAAGAAAACAGATAGAAGAATCGATAAAACTGGCAGATGTACCGGTATGTATTTCCGGTGCGGGCTCTATGTTCAGGTTGCATTTTCAGGAAAAAGTTCCAGATTCATACCGTGAGGCTTACCAGAATAAAGAAGTAAAAGCCATTATCAGTGAATTGGATGATTATTTGTTCTTTAAAGAAAATATCATCATGATCAATACCATGGCCTGTATGTTTGCTACAACCTTAACTCAGAAAGATGTTGACCGCTTATCGGAAGCACTTTTAAGAGGCTTAAAGCTAATGAAACCAAAAATTGATAAACTATCTTAAATAGTGTTTGTCTATAAAGTGCTTGATTTTTGAAAGATTAAGATTTTTGATGGATTTTTGTTTTTTTTATTGCAGCAAATGCTTGTGTATTAGGCAAAATAAAAAAAGGAAAAAGGCGCAAAAAGATAATTTTTTCAATTCGATGACTTTATGGACAGACACTAAATAGTTTTAAAAGAATAAAAATATGAATGAAGTATATATTTGCGATGCGATCAGAACACCGGTAGGTCGCTATGCGGGGGCATTGTCCTCTGTAAGAACTGATGATCTGGCTGCTATTCCGTTAAAAGCACTGATGGACAGAAATCCTGAAATGGACTGGAAGGCTGTTGATGATATTTATATGGGTTGTGCGAATCAGGCAGGGGAGGATAACCGTAATGTTGCCAGAATGGCCTCATTACTGGCAGGATTCTCAGAAACAGTTCCGGCTTCTACCGTAAACCGTCTTTGCGGATCGGGAATGGATGCCATTGGCACAGCTGCAAGAGCTATCAGGACAGGAGAAGTTGACCTGATGATTGCAGGAGGCGTAGAAAGCATGTCGAGGGCTCCTTTTGTTATGGGAAAAGCTGAAACTGCTTTTTCGAGGAATATGAAAATTTATGATACATCGATCGGGTGGCGGTTTGTAAATAAGAAACTCGATAAGATGTACGGAACGGAAGGCATGATCCAGACCGCTCAGAATATTGCCACTGATTTTAATATCAGCCGGGAAGATCAGGATCGTTTTGCACACCGGAGCCAGGAAAAAACGCGGATAGCTCAGGAGAATGGCGCTTTGGCCAGAGAGATCATCCCGGTTGAAGTCCCACAACGCAAGAAAGATCCTGTGATCGTTTCAAAAGATGAGCATCCCCGTTTGACTTCTTATGAAAAACTGAGTACATTACGATCGATTACCGGTGAAAACGGCAGTATTACAGCGGGAAATGCTTCTGGAGTAAATGATGGAGCTGCTGCCTTATTGATCGCTTCTGCGGAAGCAGTTAAAAAGCACAACTTAAAAGCCCGTGTAAGAATTTTAGGTATGGCTACGGCAGGTGTATTGCCGCGGATCATGGGAATGGGACCCGTACCTGCAACACGAAAATTACTGGCAAAACTGAGGATGACCCTGGATGACATGGATATTATTGAACTCAATGAGGCTTTTGCAGCACAATCTTTAGGTTGTATCAGAGAACTCGGACTTAAAGATGATGACAAACGGATCAATCCGTTGGGAGGTGCTATTGCCCTAGGCCATCCGCTGGGAATGAGCGGAGCCAGAATTGTACTCAGCGCATATTACCAGCTTTTGAACAGCGATTCAAAAAGAGCGCTTTGCACAATGTGTATTGGGGTTGGACAAGGTATTGCCATGGTTATTGAAAAAGTTTAGGCTAAAGTATTTTCTTGGTTCCTTTGTTTTTTTATTTAAATTTGTAAAAACTAAAAAACCGTAAATTATGAAAAAAACTTTTTACATTATAATTTTTGCATTTTTACTAATTTCCTGTTCTTCTACTAAAACCACAAGTAACGGAACATCAAAAACGAGTAAAAAAATGCTTAAAGGTACCTGGCAAGTGACCAATCTTAGATTTGTTGGCGAAAAAGGAATCTACAAAGCCAATTTATTTGATATTGCTGATTCTGCGTGTTTCATTGGTAGCGAATGGGTATTTATTCCAAACAACGGTTCCGGAAAATTTACCATTAACGGAACTTCTAATTGTGAGGCTTCTGTCAACAGAATTCACTGGTCTTTTTATGAGCCGGGAGACGGATCTTATCAGTTCCAGTTTAAATTTGTTGATGAAAAGAATAAGCCCTTAGATGCTGCCAACAGAGGGTATCGGGCTAAGATCGATCAGATTGATGAGAATTCAATGATTCTTAGAGTAGCAACTACCTACGAAGATAATCCCTTTGATGTGCTAATGACTTTTAATAAAGTTTCTGACGATATTTCCTTATAATCTAAACCTAATCATTTTACAATATGAAAAAAATAGCAAGTATATCTTTAGCACTGGCTTTGATCCTTTCTTTTGGAAGCTGTGATGCTATAAAAAATTCAAATAAAACACAAAGAGGAGCCGGAATAGGGGTTGCTGCCGGAGCACTGGTAGGAGGGCTTATTGGTGGTAATATTCAGGGAGCACTGATCGGTGCCGCCATTGGTGGTGCTGCCGGAGGTGTTATCGGACATCAGATGGATAAACAGGCAAATGAGATTTCTGAGGCTGTACCCGGAGCGGAAGTAAAACGGGTAGGAGAAGGGATTCATGTTGTTTTTGACGATAAAAGTGGTGTGAATTTTGCTTTTGACAGTGCGGAATTAACTGCTGATGCCAAGAAAAATCTGGATGCAGTTGCTGAGATATTTATAGAATTTCCTGATACCAGATTGATGATAGAAGGTTATACAGATTCTGTGGGTAATGAAGATTACAACCTTAAACTATCTGAAAGAAGAGCTAAAGCAGTGGAAAAGTATTTGAAATCTCATGGGGTTAGCAATAGCAGATTTGAAAGTGTAAAAGGTTATGGAGAAGCAAAACCAAGATTCCCAAATGACACTAAAGAAAATCAGGCGAAGAACCGAAGAGTGGAAATCGGTATAGCTGCCAATGAAAAAATGATACAGGATGCCAAGGCTCAGTCCAATTGAAATCTCATAAATATTTATAAAAAAGGCTGTCTGAAAAGACAGTCTTTTTTGTTTTATATATTTCCTGACTCAAAACCAAATATATGAATTTGATAAATTTTTCTTATCTTGCTCTAAGGGTATGAATTTTAATTAAATAAAGTTATTTATGTCAAAATATAATTTAAAAGTTAATGGAAAATTATACAGTGTAAATGTTTCTGATGATACGCCTTTGTTATGGGTATTAAGAGATCATTT
>QNYL01000286.1 GCA_003973375.1 Flavobacteriia bacterium | reverse complement strand
AAAGACTTTTTCAATGGAGTAATATCTTAACACTTATAAAATACCACCTTTTTTAACTCTCTATAAATATCTTAAATTTTTTATACGATTTTATAATGATTAGTATATTCTGCTGACTTCTTATGCAATATCTTATAAAATATTTATGAGTAAAACCTTCAAACGCATATTGATCCTGACAGGAATTGTTATTCTTATTGCTTTAGGAAGCGTTTTCTATATGTTCAATATGCCTCACATAAATATATCAGAAGCTAAACCGTATATTCATATAAACATCTGGTGTAAACAACAAGAATACCGGGTGTTTTTTATTTTAACATCCTTTCTATGGCATTTAAACTGGCACTAACATCAAAATAGAGTCCTTTAATATTCTTGTCATTTTTAGCCAGTTCTAAATAATCATAATGTTCGATTAAACTTTGATGATCACCAAATTCAAAGCCGAGTACCCCAAGAATATCGTATTCATGAGCGGGATTAATCACAAAAATCGCCGTTTCCTTTTTTAAACCATTACCGGTACTTAAAATAGCATCGATAACCGTTCTGGCCCTGTGCATGGTTTTATTATAGGTTTTGTAATCCTCTAGATTATCATTAGCAAAAAGCTTATAGCTTAAAACCCTGAGATTAAAAGGATTTCTCCGTAATATCGAATCAGAAAAGCGATCGATCTTCCGGTAATCTTCCCTGAATAGCATTTTGGTTTTAAAAATTACTGTAATGCTGTCTCTGTATTTTGACAATGAATAGGGCGTATAGGCCTCCTGATAAATAAATCCGTAATACAAGTGCCTTCCTTCAGCAAGACTCATCGAATCTCCTTTCTGATATTTTTCCATCAGTTTTTGATAATAGAAATCAGAATCTTCCTTTTTAATTTCTTTTTTGATCTTTTTGTAATCGATCTTTTTAAAAGATTCCTCCTGTGAAAAGACAGGGCCGGAAATAAAAAAGACCAGAAATAATAGTACAGCTACTTTCAAAATAAATCAGTTTATCAGGGTTAAATTATCGGTTTTATAGGTTTTTACTTCTCCTTTTTTATCTATATAGATCAGAAAAGATTTTAATTCGGGATGTGCTTTTAAAAATTTCACACTTTTGTCAAGTCCCATAGCCATCAGAGCCGTTGCATATCCGTCAACATCGGCACAATCCAGTTTTGCGATTACCGAGGCGCTCAATAGATTGCTTTTTGCCGGATATCCAGTTTTCGGATCCATTGTATGTGCGTACTTCTTTCCGGTTTTTTTATCGATCTTATATTTTCTGTAATTCCCTGAGGTAGCAATCGACTCATCCTGCAATTCGAGAAAGGCCTGAAAGGATCTGCTGCCGTCAAAATTGGGTTTTTCTATGGCAATCTTCCAGTTTTTCCCTTTATCATTTTTACCTCTGGCTCGTATCTCTCCACCCAGTTCGATCATATAATCCTGAATTCCTTTTTCTTCAAAGAACCGCCCGATCACATCAACCGCATAACCTTTGGCATCTGCATTAAAATCAAGATACATCCCTTCTTTTTTCTTAACCACCCTTCCATTTTCTATACTCACTTTATCAAAACCTACCAATTGAAGCAGACTGTCAACCGTTTTTTTACTGATATCATTAATCTCTTTTCCAGGACCAAATCCCCAGGCATTTACCAGAACGCCGATAGTGGGATCAAAAACACCATCAGTTTCCTGATAGATTCTTTTCGATTTCTCAAATACCTCTTTAAACATTTTATCTACAACAACCGTACCATCACCGGCATTGATCCTTGAAATATCTGATTCAGAAAGATAGGTCGACAACGAATGATTTACAATATGGATCAGGCTATCGATATCTTTAACCAGATCTCTGTTAAGTTTATCCTTATAAGTTATGTGAAAAGTGGTTCCAAGCGCATTGCCTTCAAGACCTTGATATTTTTCATTTTGACTCTGACACGAAAAAAGTATCAGAATCATAAAGGAATAGAGAATTTTTTTCATCGCTTTTTGAATTAAAACTGCCATTTTTTTAACAGTATTTATACAGATTAAAGAATTAACAAATTTTTAGAATTTAAAGATAGTTTTTATCTTAAATTTGTAATAGATTTTTTAAAAAAAAGTGTTAATACGCTTAATTTTTTAATATCTTCGTGACTTAATTAAAATTCTATTATTATGAAAAAATTAGTTCTGGCAGCATTCGTTTTATCCGTTTTGCTCACCTCGTGTGTATCTCAAAAGAAATATACAGAATTAGAGGATATGTATACTAAAAATAAACAGGAACTTGTAGATGCTAAGGCTGATTTGCAAAATTGTCTTATTGAAAAAGAGCATTTACTACAAATGAATAAATCTCTGGAAAGAGATAAGGAAAGATCTTTAAAACAGGTTGAGAATTTAACAGTTCTTACCCAGTCTTCTTCAGAAAATATTAAAGAGATCATTTCTCAATTAAGCGAAAAAGACAAATACATCAATGGTATCCGCGATGCAATGACCCGAAAAGATTCTATCAATCTGGCACTGGCATTTCAATTAAAGAGAGAACTTGCTGATGGTATTCAGGATCAGGATATTCAAATCAACGTAGAAAAAACAGTTGTTTACATCTCTATTGCCGATAAGTTGTTGTTTAAAACCGGAAGTGATGTTGTTTCCGAAAGAGCAAAAGAAGTTTTAGGTAAAGTTGCTACTGTAATTTCCTCTAAACCCAATATGGAAGTTCAGGTTGAAGGTTATACTGATAATGTGCCGATTAAAACAAAATGTATAAAAGACAACTGGGATCTGAGTACTGCACGTGCAACTGCTGTTGTTAGAGTACTTCAAAACGATTACAATATTGATCCTGCAAGACTGATCGCAGCTGGTAGAAGTGAGTATATGCCATTGGCTTCTAATGATACCCCTGAAGGCAGATCAACCAACAGAAGAACACGAATTGTAATCTTACCTAAACTGGATGAATTCTTTAATATTCTGGAAGAAAAACCTGAATAACAAATACCAAAAAATATTATTGATAAAAGGCTGTCTGAAAAGGCAGTCTTTTTTTATGGAATTGCTAAAAAATGTTTGTTGTTTTTGTGTTTGTTGTTCAGTGTTAAAAATATAATTAAAAGATTTAACGATTAAAAGATTAAAAGATTAGATCATTGACAGAACCTGACCTTCTTTTATCTTTTGTCTTTTATCTTTTATCTTTAAATTCTTCTGACTTGACTTTCGACTTTCGACTTTCGACTTTCGACTTTTGACATTTGGAATTTTCAATCTCAAATCTCAAATTTTAAATCTACTAATCCCTTTTCCCTTTTCGCTCTTCCCTACTTTTTCCCGCAGATTTCGCTGATTACCGCAGATAAACCGTTTGTTTTTTCGGGCTTGCTCCGCCGCAGGCGAGTTTGTTATTTTTGTGTTAACAGAATTAAAAGATTGAATTAAATGATTGAAAAATCACACCACCGGTTCTTTTCCTCAATTCAAAGGTTTAACCCCCTACTTTAACGCTATCGCTAAAGAGGAGAATTTTAAATCTTGAATTTTTAATTCTTTTGATTCCGGACTTCGGTCTTGTGACTTCCGACTTCCAACTTCTGACTTCCGACTTCACCCTACCTATCCCAGTAACTTATCTATTGTCTCCAGATAAACCGGATGATTTATGAGATTAAAATGATCAGCATCTTCAATGAGGATAAAATCAGCGTGTTCTTTATTCAGTTCATAAAGTTCCTGCCCTGATTCATAACAAATGACCTTATCTTTTTTACCATGAAGAATGGTTATTTTACACTGAACCTTTTTAATATCCTCTGAACAGTCAAACTGATATTTTAAAAGTAAATAAAAAGGCTGATAAGGATAAATAAACTTTCCGGCACGGGTCAGGTTATAAACAGGAGACTCCAGAATAAGCTGATCTATGGAATTGTCTGCAGCGACCTTTGCTGCGAAAAATGCTCCCAGACCTCTTCCGAAAACAATGATCTTAGCGTATTTATCTTTTATCGTATCATACCACAACTGTGCATCATTCAACATCTTTTTCTCATTAAATTTACCGGTGCTTTTCCCAAAGCCTCTGTAATCAACCAATAAGACATCGTAATTATAATTGCTAAAGAAAACAGCTGTATCGCTCCATTTGATCACATTACCGGCATGATTATGAAAAAAGAGGATCAGGCCTTTAGGATTCTGTCTTTTAAAAAGAACCGCATTTAATACTTTACCATCATCAGTTTTAAGACTGATCTCCTCAAAATCGTTCTCAAAAGAGAATTTATAATCCATTGGTATCTTCACACCGTGGAAAATAAACTTCTCCTGGATCAGATATAATACCAGCGATACTATCA
>QNYL01000199.1 GCA_003973375.1 Flavobacteriia bacterium | reverse complement strand
AGGACTTGGACACAGGTTTTTGAGACATATAGAACGAAATTCTGTTCTGCTCTTTCTCGTACCTGCCGATAGCGTCGATATCCGGAATGAATATGAAATACTGCTAAACGAACTTAGAAAACACAATCCGGAACTGATGGATAAAGAACGTTTACTCGCTATCTCCAAATCGGATATGCTTGATGAGGAACTCATATCGGAAATAGAAAGGGATCTGCCGGAAAACGTACCACATCTTTTTATTTCTTCCATTGCGCAAACCGGATTAACCGAATTAAAAGATAAACTTTGGTCGATGCTGAACAGCTAAATGAATTTTAAGAAAAATGGCGAAAAAAGTATTACTGTCCTTCTTTTTTATTTCGATGGTCTCCTTTGGTCAGGAAAATTCTAAGGTGATGTTAAAACTTTTTAACATAAAGACCAGCAACGACTTTTTTATAAAGATTCCTGCAACCGACAGTATTTGTAAACTGACTGAATTTGAGAAGATCGATTCTCTTGAATATGCCAAAGGCTCTTACAGCGATGAAGATGAAAACGGAGATGTTTTTCTTGATTATTTACAGATGCATCCTATTCATCTGTCAGGAAAAAAGACTTTCCATTTTTTTGTTGCTCCCTTTATTGTAACCAATCAGGGTTCCGGCATCTTTTATTATCTCGGCTTTTTTACAACTGATACAAAACAAATGAAAACCACACATCTGGATTCTTATTTTCTTGGAGATACGATTCTGATAGAAAGTATCAAAATTACTGGGAACAGGATCAAGATCAGTGTTAAAGTTCACTCTGAAGGTCAGGCCATGTCTGATGATCCTGATCAGACTAAAAATTTCGAACTCAAGGTAAATAAAAAAGGTTTTATCAAAGACTGAACATTCTTAAATTCCATGACCAAAAAAGAAGAGGATTATATAAAGATCAACAGAGACCTGTGGAATAGAAAAGTGGATTTTCATATGGATTCTGATTTTTATGATTTAGCCGGTTTTTTAAAAGGCAAATCTTCACTTAATCCGATAGAACTTGAATTACTGGGAAATATTTCCGGAAAAAAGATCCTTCATTTACAGTGTCATTTTGGTCAGGATAGTATTTCTCTCTCACGGATGGGCGCTAAAGTTACCGGTGTGGATCTTTCAGATAAAGCCATTAAGGAAGCCGGAAAACTGGCTGAAAAAACCGGTGAACAAGCTGAGTTTATTTGTTGTGATATCTTCGAGCTCCCCGGGCATCTAAACCAAAAGTACGATCTTGTTTTTACAAGTTACGGTACGATTGGCTGGTTACCCGACCTCAACAAATGGGCTGCTGTCATTTCACATTATTTAAAACCAGGTGGCCGGTTTATCTTTGCAGAATTCCATCCGGTAATCTGGATGTTCGATGAAGATATGGATAAAATAAAGTACAGATATTTCCGGTCGGAAGCAATTATTGAAACTGAAACCGGTACTTATGCCAATAAAAAAGCTGCAATTACAGAAGAATCTGTTAACTGGAATCATGGAATAGGTGAAGTAGTAAACAGCTTGATTCAAAACGGACTTGAGATCAAATCCCTGAATGAATACGATTATTCTCCTTACGATTGTTTTAACAAGACCATAGAGGATGCTCCTCAAAAATTCAGAATTAAACACCTTGGTAATAAGATTCCGATGGTGTACTCTATCCTGGCCATTAAAAAGTAACCAAGCATCTTTTCCATTATTCTTATTCAACCGGGATACCTGCTTTTTTATTCATTTTTTTCCAGTAATTCCGGTATATAAAATTAGGCTTATCCTTTACGGGAACACTTCTTACTTTATCTATCCATTCCTCCAGCAGATCATAATTCTTTTGAAAGATCTTATGCGTTAGATCCGGGTCATTGTCTCTGTTCTTTTGAAACTGTTCGATGATCTCTGTCTGAAAAACTTCCAATTCCTTTTGAATAACAGACTTTCTGTTCTTATAATCTTTTAAAATCTCACGATGCAGCACTTCATGTTTCCACCAAAGGAAATCTTTCTTATATTTTTCCTTTGGTTTGCCGGAATCTGAAAAAGTTCCTGAGTTTATATCAATAGGTTTAAAAACCGATAAGCAGGGAGCTGAAGTAGCCGTAAAATGTACGATCATCGAACCGACTGTTTGAGAAGCATTCCGCGTAAGCGAATTGCCTGCATGAGCACAAATAGTATTCCCCAACAAAGGTTTTGAAGGTGAAAATTGTTTATCATGGTGATCCCGGAGATGCGCTATGGCTGATCTTAAATTAATTTTTTGACGATCGTGTTTCAGGAGTTCTTCAGCTCTTGATCTTCTGGCCTTACAGGCTGAAAAAGTAGTAAACAAAAAATCGCTGAAAGCCATGGCAAAATGAAATTCTCCTTTGATCCATCCTTTTTTTTGTGCAAATTCTATTGCCTCCGGATGAATTTCATCATAGTCATTTCCGATGGTCAAACCATTGCTTATCGCATAAAAATCAGTTACTTTTTTTGCCGCCCAGAATCTTCCTGCTGTTTCCAGAACCCAGGCTTCCTTTTTATCAGCGATCAAAAAACTATTGTGATAACTAAATTCTTTATCCTCATAACCCGCTCTTCCACCTTGTCCGTATTTCTCTAAATATTCTACAATCAGATCTTTGGCCTGGACAGCCGATTCTGTTCTTTCCAAAGCCAGCCTAAGCAAATCCATACCGGTAAGAACCTTCTCTTTTTTTACTTTTAGTTTAGTAAAAACGGCCTCATTGCCTATAACCACACCATGCTCATTTACACCCATCTCTGCTCCCCACATCCAGAAAGGCCGGCTGATCAGGATTCCGTAAGTTTTTCCTGCCTGTGGAATTTCAATATAGGTACATTGTAATTTCTCACCGGCAGGATATTCCTTTTGAGGCCAAAACTCTACTACCTGAGCTTCATTAGCTTCTCTGTCGCTGTTTTTGGCAAAGATCATCGAATGATCTTCAGTTACTCCAGGCAAGGCTATAAAAGTATCACACATGATCTTGTATTAAATGATTTTAATGATTGAACTATTACCTTTTTATCTTTCCGGGCAGGATAAATTCATAGGTTTGATTCATCAATTTTGTAGTTATCCACCGATCCATTCTGCGCAAGCTCAAAAACAGCTGCCAGATAAATTTATCTTCTGCATAATATTTATCGATCTCTTTTCGGGTAATCGCCTCGATATTTTCCAGTAAGATCTTATTTGCCAGTTGAATTGTATCCTCGATCAGATCAGGTTTTTGTTCTTTATGCAGATTTGCGATCACATCGATAAAAACCAGTCGGTTATCATAGTAACGATCCATTACCTCCTGCAAAAAGAACTTTCTGATGATCCAGTGCAAAGCCTTCGGGGTACTGTCAAGCAAAAGTTCGGGATCCAGTTGTTCCACCCCGTTAATTTTGAACAAAGGTGTACTCGTATCAAAATAATAGAGCTGATCCTCCTTCAATGCCCAGTTTGAGATCTGCCCGTCAATGGATAACTTAGTTTCCGGACGATTCTTATCATTAAAAAGAAATACTTTTCTAATCTCCAGAAAGATCCTTTCCAGCATCTTCAATACTTCATCATTTGAAAGACTATGCAATTTATTCTGGCAAAGATCTGCCTTTTCAAAAGCTTCCTGAGCGATGTAAAGAACCACTTTTTCTAAACTTACAATCCTGATAAAATCCTTTGGTAGAAGCAATCCGGCTTTTTTTAATTCAGAAGTGTAAATGTTGTAATTTTCGGCATAATGCGTGGCTTCTTCTTCTTTTTCAAAGAGAGGCATCCTTTTAAAAACCCACTCGTTGTATGGATTGATCTTAAAAATAGAGGAGATCTCACCATAGCCCACAACGGTAGCGGGAATTACAGATCGTTCGGGATACTGTGGATCGAGTCCGGATTCAAACCGGCGGAGAATATCTTCTGAGAACTTCATTTTCTAATTTAAAAAAGATCTTATCGCCTCTCTGATTTGAAGGGTTTTGTAAAGAAATGCAGCTCTTTTAAAACTTTTATCCAGTTGTGAAAGCACATATTTTACATCTTTTTTCTCAATAATCAACGGCGGTAAAAACTGCACTACTGAAGTATCATTATTGGCATAAACAATCAGCAGATCATTATCAAAAGCCGCTTTGGTCATGATGGGTCCGGACAGTTCATCTTTAAGTTCAAGGCCAATCATCAGCCCGAGCCTTCTGATTCCCTTAAAATACCAACTGTGTTTTTGCTGTAGTTCCTCAAGTCCTTCTCTAAACTCTTCCGACAACTGATTCACATTCTGCAAAAATTTCTTGTCAGACGTGATCTCCAGTACTTTTAATGCTACCAGACTTCCCAGCTCCGCTCCTCCTGAAGTGGAAATATGTATAAACGGATCCTTATGAAAAACACTTTCCAGCTTTTTATGAATTACTGTGGCACTAATCGGATAGATACCGCCCGAAAGCCCTTTAGCCAGTACGACCATATCCGGCACCACATCAAAATGTTCAAAAGCCCAGAGTTTACCTGTTCTTCCGAGTCCGGTTTGTACCTCATCGAGGATCAGTAAGGCACCCTTCTTTTCACAAAGTTCTTTTATCTCCTTCAGATAGTTCTTTTTGGGTAAAGGCATCCCCAGTGTGGCCGGAATGGTTTCAACGATCACAGCAGCAACCTCATCATTCAAAACTTCTTTTAAAGCCTCGATATCATTATAGGGAACCTGAATAAAATCGGGAGAATCCAGTAAAAAAGGGACTTTGTATTTAGCATCGCCGGTTTGAACGGATAAACCTGTATGACCGTGATATCCTCCCTCCACAGAAATGATCTTTTTTCGCTGTGTATATCCGCGGGCAATTTTTAGGGCTGTATCGGTCGCTTCCCCTCCACTTACACCAAAAATAGTATAATTTAGATCTCCCGGCATCAGGTCGGAGATCATTTTGGCCAGATCAGCTCTGGGTTTACTCAGCAAATGATGGTTGCCGATATCATAAAAATTTAAACCTTCTTTAAAGACTTTGATCACTTCTTTGTTTCTATGCCCCAGATTAAAAACACCTCCGTTGGAATGCAGATTAAAGAGTTTCTTTTTTCCATCGATATCAAAAAGCCAGGGCCCGTCGCGAAAACCCATCACGAAATCCATATTGTATCTCTGATAGAATTCAACCTTACCGGAAGATACATGCTCTTTAAAATTCTCTATGGATCTTTTTTTCTCTTTTGATATCTTCTTTTTTCTAAAAAACATAGAAGGTTTTTAAGGATTTAAGCAAATGCTTCCAGAATCTCATCCAGATAAAAATAAGTCAGTATGAATATTACCAAAACAACCAGCAAAATGATCAGGCGTTTGTTGTTGGGTTTTTTTCGTTTTACAAATCTTGGTTCTGCCACAATTATAATTTAATCAGTTAATTATTCTCTTTTTTAATCGCTCTCATCATTTCTCTTTTCCCCGGAGGGCCGGGTAATCTTTCTACAACAAATCCCGCACTTTGCAAAGCTCTGCGCACACTCCCTTTAGCCGAGTAAGTTACTAAAATTCCGTGATCTTTTAAGGATAAATACATCTTTTCAAATATTTCCGGCGACCACAATTCGGGTTGTCTGTCCGGACTGAAAGCATCAAAATAGATCAGGTTATATAGATCTTTATCATTGATCTGCGTAAAGGATTTTTTCTGTTTTATAAGTTTAAAATCTTTAGAAATATCACAGGGTCTTTCCCATTGAACAGTATGCATTTTTTTAAAAATATCTTCCTTTTCATTTATATGAAGCTGCTCCACATAATTCAGTTGTTTTACTTCTTCCGGAAGAACCGGATAGGCCTCAACTCCGGTATACTCAATCTTGTCCTTTCTTTTTTGTGATTCGATAAAAGTGATCAATGCGTTGAGCCCTGTTCCAAAACCAATTTCGAGAATTGAAAGCTTTTCTTTTTCCTTAAAGTATTCCAGCCCGCTTTTTATAAAAACATGGTAAGCTTCCTGAATGGCACCGTGTTTAGAATGGTAAGGCTCATCCCATTCCGGCAAATAGATACTCGACGAACCATCGGAAGTGATGATGATCTCTCTTTTCATAATGCTGCTTTATTCTTTTAAAATAACACTTATAATAATGGTAATGGATTTAAATTATAAAATTAATAATATTAAAGAGATATACTGTTAATGCATTGGGAAATATTAAAATATATCCTGTTAAATTTAAGTATTTTTCAGTAAATTTGTTCAAAATATTATGCCCTATGAATACAGATAAATCACCAGAAATTAAAATCGAAGTACTAGTGCCTGATTTCAGAGGACGCATGGACGTGGCGCTGGCACTCCTTGAACAAGCACCACCCGATGTATTTAACCATAATCTTGAAACCATTCCACGACTTTACAAACAGGCACGCCCCGGTTCTGATTACGCCTGGTCACTCAAGCTATTGCAGCGTTTCAAGCAAAGCTACCCGGATGTACCGACAAAATCAGGCATCATGTTAGGTCTTGGTG
>QNYL01000164.1 GCA_003973375.1 Flavobacteriia bacterium | reverse complement strand
TTCTTACTAAAATGCTTTAATCTTTCAATTATTCAATCTTAAACAGAAATCAATTTATTCTCAAAATTTCAATACCATATGCTTTATTCATCAGATCACTATATCCGTTACTAAAAAAGTGATCTGATGAATTTTTAGCTTATAAAGTAATAGCAAATTGAAAAATGCCTGAATATTTTTCTTACAGACCGGAACTGACCAGACATTTTTTATTTTCCCACTTGCTCTGAAGAGATTCTTTACTGATAACTTCCCCGGAACATGTTAAAAAGTTCCCCTTTGAATCTTTTTTCAGGATTTTCATTTCTCCGCTTTTTACCGCAGAAATGATCAATTCTACCATGGTATGTTTGGAAACCTGTAAGTTCTTTTGTGCAATACCGGCTCCTACATTATTATTGTACAGATCCATGTCGGAAGAAGGCTTATCCGGAAGATAACCGTCTTCCTTTTTTCCTTTTTTATAGAACTGATAATTCCCTTTTTCATGGGCTTTTCCTAATTTTAATGCTGCCCTAACACCTATTTCCTGCGTCAGTCGGGAAAGCCAGTAACTGTGTTTAAAAGCATCTGCCCTGCCTCCGTTCAGATCTGTCAGGATCTTCAATTTGGTTATCGAATCCGTTACAAAAAGAGCTTCCTTTGTTATTTTAAATGCTTTTTTTGCCTTAAAAGGATGAAAGATCACCCAGCATTTTTCAGGAGTACTCAGTTTAAAGAAACCTTCTACCGCCGATTGCGGATATACATTCATCTGCAAAAGGAAAACAATTATCCAAAGATATCTTAATCCGGCACTTTTAAGTTTAATATACAATATTTAAAAAATTATTTGATCTTAAAATTCTTTTTAACTCCTTTTATTTCAATAACATACTCTCCTTTAGGTAAATAATATTTCCCGTTCTTTTTCTTTTCAATAACTATATCCCTGTGTTTTTTCTTATAGGATCTTAAACCTTTATCTGAAAAAGTAAGATCGTAATCTTTAAAATTAAAACCTTTATCAGCATCTGTTTTTAAGGAGTTTACTTCAACCCCCTCTTTATCCTTGATGCTAATCGTTACCGGCTGAGCTTTTGAAATATAAAACGGTATTTTCAGCTTGGGATCATTAACCTCCGACCAGGCACTCCACGATTTTCCCCAGCTTTTTGAATATCTTATATTCTCTAAACCGAGAATTTCAAGCTCTTTATCTTTGATCTTATTGTATTGCTGCAATTCTCCGATATCAGCGATATAAATGGAACGCCCGTGGGTTCCGATAACCAGATCTTTGGCATTTTCCTGGATCACAAGATCGTGTACCGCAACCTTCGGTATGGAATTATCCAGAATTTGCCACGACGCACCTCTGTTAAAACTCACATAAACCGCCTGATCATTCCCTAAATATAAAATATTCTCATCCGTTGGATCTTCTTTGATCACATTTACAGGAGAATCAGGTAAATTTCCATTGATATTCTTCCAGTGAGTTCCATAATCCTCTGAAACAAAAACATAGGGTTTGAAATCGTCATTTCTGTATCCGTTAAGGGCTGCATAAATCCTTTCTTTTTTATACCGGGAAGCGATCACCCTTGAAACCCAGCGATCTTTTGGCAATCCGTTTGAAACATTTTGCCAGTTTTCTCCCGCATCCTTACTTACCTGAACCAAACCATCATCAGAACCTGTAACCAGTAAACCAAACCGGAAAGGACTTTCAGAAATACTTGATAAAGTTCCGTAAGGCACATTACCTTTTATTCCTCCCCGGGTCAGATCACCGGAGATCTCAACAAAATCATTTCCTCTGTTCATAGAACGGTGTAATTTATTACTGCCGAAATACAGAATATCCTTATTGTGAGAAGACAAAAGAATTGGCGACTGCCAGTTAAAACGATACGGTTCTTCCCCAAGGTCATGCTTTGGCTGAATATATTTATTTCTTTTTGTTTTTGTATTGATCCTGAAGTAATTACCAAACTGATAACCGGCATAAACAATACTGTCGTTACGAAGATCGATTTGAACCTGCATACCATCTCCCCCCATAATACTTTTAAACGGATAGCTTCCGGTTTGATGCCATGCTTTCGATTCCTTGTTGTTACCGGGACCCATCCAGACCCCGTTGTCCTGTAATCCGCCGTAAACATGGTAAGGCCTTGCTTTATCAACATTCACACTGTAGAACTGCCCCACAGAAGGCTGGTTGTTTTTAATCCAGTTCTGCCCGTCATCATAGGTAATATTTACCCCACCATCATTTCCATTGATCAAGTGACCTTTTTTATGAGGATTGATCCACAGGGCATGATGATCTACATGCACATTGCTTTTTCCTATGGATTTAAATGTTTTTCCACCGTCATTAGAAGTTAACAGCGGAACGCCATAAATATAGATCTTGTCTTTATCCTGAGGGTTTACATGAATCATTCCGAAATAATATCCGTAAGAATAGTAAAGATCATCTATAAAATCTTTATGAGTTCTTTTCCATGTTTTACCACCATCATCACTACGGTACACTTCTGCCCCGATTACCGGTGTATCAAAGAGATCGTTATTGGCGTTTTCCAGATATTTAGCCAGATCCGAAGGTTGAATTTTACCACTTTTAACCATTGATTTTACTCCTTTGGCATTGTATTTTTTTGGAAATCCATTACTTTTTAAATATTCATTGAGTTTTTTATCATCGAGTCTGGCAAAAGAAGCCTTATCCATGGTTTTAAAATCTTCCTTTTTAAGCTCATTGCTTTTTTGCTCTTCTTTATTCTTTTCTTTAGATCTTCTGTTCTGATTGTCCACTACGGCATAAACCGTATTGTTATCAAATGCGGCTACCCCTATTCTACCGACCCCTTTTCCAACAGGAAATCCACTTTTTTCTGTAGTAACTTTTTGCCAGCTGTTTCCTCCGTCAGTACTCTTATAAATTGCCGAGCCTTCACCACTCCCCGTAAAATTCCAGGCTTTTCTGTTTCTTTCCCATGCTGCGGCATACATTAAATTAAAATCCCCGGGAACATGATCCACATCGATGATTCCGGTATTTTCATTGATAAAGAGCGTATTTTTCCAGGTTTTACCTCCATCGGTGGTTTTAAAGATCCCTCTTTGTTTGTTTGGAGTATACAAATGACCCGTTACCCCCACAACAACCTCATCAGGATTTTCAGGATTGATCAGAATAGTTCCGATATGATGTGAATCGGTAAGCCCCGTATTGACCCAGGTTTTGCCTTTATCGGTACTTTTTAAAACTCCGATTCCGGCATAAGAAGATCGTGAGGAGTTGTTCTCTCCGGTTCCTACCCAGATTGTTCCGTTTTTCCAGTCGACGGCAATATCCCCCACATTTTGCGTTGGCGCATTATCCATAACGGGAGTAAATGTAGTTCCGTTGTTGTTGGTGTACCACACCCCTCCGGAAGCGTAGCCTACATAGAATTCGGAAGGATTTGCCGGGTTGACATCGAGATCTACCACCCGGCCACTCATAACTGAGGGGCCGACAGAGCGGAAACTGATGTTTTTAACCACGGATTCCTGTGAATTGATATGGATACTGAAGAACAGTATCAGAACTAAAAAGTATAATTTTTTCATTATTACTGTATTAAATTTTTTTTAAATATAAATAAAAAAACCCGTACAGCCTTGTAACCATACGAGTTAAAACTTTATTGAAAAAGTAAAAGATCAATTATCAGTATAGATAAAATCGTCATATTCAATTTCGAAATTCATCTTATGGTTGGCCTCTTCATTGGCCAGTTTTTTAAAGATCTTTTTTAAATCGGGTGTAGGGGCTGTTTTTTCAAGTCTTTTATACAACTTATAGGCAGCTTTCTCTCTTTTCATGGCCAGGATCAATGCATCCTGATAGGTCATTTTACCTTTTGGATTACTTTTTACAAGATAATCACTCATTTTCATATCAATGATATCTTTGTTACTCGCTTTAAACTTACCCTCTTCCTTTATCTTCTTCAATCTCGCTTCATGCCCACGTTCTTCCCTGGAGAATTTTTCAAAGGCTTCTTTCATTGATTTTGTCTTCGCCTGACCTGAAAGTTCTTCATAGAATTCAGCAGCTCTGATCTCATTTTTTATAGCAAAATCCAGTATTTCTTCAATAGAATTAAAATTTTCCATATCTGTAAATTTATATGGAGTAAAATTAACAAAACAAAGTTAAAAATATGGGGTATTTAAAATAAAAAAATTGTTAAACCAATGTTATTAAAGATGTAATTATATAAAAATCTAAACGACTTCATACCCTATCCGGCTGGATTCACATAAGAATATGAAGATAAAAAACTAATATTTACTATTTTTTTTAAGGATACTATTTTATCAGAAGCCTTATCTGCAAAGGGTTACAGAGTTCTTTTGAAAAAAATATTTCTTTTTTTATATGA
>QNYL01000080.1 GCA_003973375.1 Flavobacteriia bacterium | reverse complement strand
GATCGATAAGAAATAAGCTTTTTAAAATTTAGAATTATTAACAGCCTTTTCTTTGTGAAAAGGCTTTTTTTGACCTTAGAAACCATATTTAACAATACATTAACCTCACTTTTAAGGGGTTTTGAAATAAAATAGCTGATATCTGTGTTAAATTTATTATTTTTGCACACTCAAATTTTTTGAAAGTTTAATAAAGAATTACAATGAACATAACAAAAGAAAAAATCGATGAACTGAATTCAATTGTAAGAATTGATATCACGAATGAGGATTATCAGGACAAGGTAAATGATATCTTAAAGGATTATCGTAAAAAAGCAAATATTCCGGGCTTTAGAAAAGGACATGTGCCTATGAGTTTGGTAAAGAAGCAATATGGTAAATCTGTATTGATTGATGAAGTAAACAAACTTTTACAGGATGGTTTAAGTAAATTTTTGGTTGAAGAAAAACTGGATGTACTTGGAAATCCTTTACCTAAGGCACAAGATGATTTTTCCTGGGATAAAGATTCTTTTACTTTTGAATTTGAACTGGGGCATGCACCTGAGTTTGAAGTAAACCTGAAACCTGAGAAAAAAATTGTTAGTTATAAGATCATTGCTGATGATAAAATGATCGATGAGCAGATCGCTAATATTCGAGAGCAATACGGAAAGGTAAAAGCACAGGATGAAATTACAGAAAACTCCAATATTACCGGAACTTTTGTAAATGAAGAAAAAGAAATTGAAAAGAAATCTACCTTTAAGTTAGATAAAGTTAAGGGTAAGGTCAACCATAAGAAATTTATCGGGAAAAAGGTTGGTGATGTGATCGAGTTAAAATCAAAAGGACTTTTTGTTGATGATCACACATTGATGCACATACTGGATGTTCCACATGATGATGTACACGGATTGGATATTCCATTAAGTTTTACGGTTGAAGAGATCACTGAGACAGAACTGGCTGAATTAAATCAGGAATTGTTCGATAAGATCTTCGGTGAAGGTACGGTTAAGAGCCTTGAGGAATTTAAAGCTAAACTGAAAGAAGATGCTGAAAAGCAATTTAAACAACAGTCAGATCAGCACCTTTTAAATGCTGTTACGGACAGTTTGATAGAAAATACAAAATTTGATCTTCCAACTGAATTCTTACAAAAATGGCTTGCCGTTGCAGGTGAAAAGCAACTCACTCCTGAAGAGGCAGAGGCAGAATTCAAAAGATCAGAGAAAGGTTTGCGTTACCAGTTGATCGAAAATAAATTAAGTCAGGAACATAACCTGAATGTTTCTTACGAAGATATTAAAGAGTATGCCAAAGGCTTTATCAAGGTTCAGATGGCTCAGTTTGGTAATCCAAACCCATCAGAAAAAGAACTGGATGATATTACCAATAGCGTGCTTGCCAATCAGGAAGAAGCCAAACGTTTATCAGATCAGCTGATGAGCGAGAAGTTGTTAAATTTCTTCAAAGAGAATGTAAATCTGGAAACCAAAGAGGTTACGTACGAAGATTTTATCAAAGAAGTATATAAATAAGATACGTTCTAAAATATTTTTAAAAACCTCACCGGATTATACCTGTGAGGTTTTTTAGTAAAAAATATTTATTATTGGGTACTTTATAAGCACTAAAGTATCTCTATTTTGAGTATATTTACCAGCAAAATTTTTAAAAGATCAATTTATGGATTACGGTAAGGAATTTAGAAAATATGCAATTAAAGATCAGGGCATCAGTAGTATGCATCTTGACAAAATTATCAGCAGTGTTACCCCTTATATCATAGAGGAACGTCAGCTGAACGTAGCTCAGATGGATGTTTTTTCAAGATTGATGATGGACAGAATCATCTTTTTGGGTACTGCCATTGACGATTATGTTGCTAATGTTATTCAGGCACAATTGCTTTTTCTGGAAAGTGTTGACGCTTCAAAAGATATTTCCATTTATATCAATTCGCCCGGAGGAGGAGTCTATGCCGGACTTGGTATATACGATACCATGCAGTTTATAAAACCTGATGTTGCAACGATCTGTACAGGAATGGCTGCATCAATGGGAGCTGTGCTTATGTGTGCCGGTGAAAAAGGAAAACGTTCAGCCTTACCGCATTCAAGAATCATGATTCACCAGCCTATGGGAGGTGCTCAGGGTCAGGCTTCCGACATTGAGATCACTGCGCGTGAGATCTTAAAATTAAAAGATGAACTTTATGAGATCATCGCGAAGCATTCCGGGCAAAAAGTTAAAAAAGTTCATGATGATTCCGACAGGGATTACTGGATGAAAGCTGATGAGGCAAAAGCTTATGGAATGATCGATGAGATTCTTGTAAGAAACAAATAATAATTAACCGATATAGAAAATGGCAAAAAAAGAAGATTTAGAATGCTCATTTTGCAAGAGGAAGAAAGAAGAAACCAATCTGCTGATTGCCGGTGTTGATGCGCATATTTGCGACAGATGTATTGAGCAGGCGCATGGTATTGTACTGGAAGAACTGCAGGAATCATTATCATTCAGTTCCGGTTCGGAACTAACGGTTAAAAAGCCTAATGAAATCAAAGAATTTCTTGATCAGTATATTATTGGGCAGGATTTTGCCAAAAAAGTGATGTCGGTTGCCGTTTATAACCATTATAAACGTCTGGGACAAACCAATAAAAAAGGCAGCGAGGATGTTGAGATCGAAAAAAGTAATATCATTCTGGTAGGGGAAACAGGAACAGGAAAAACCCTTATTGCCAGAACCATCGCAAGAATGCTTGATGTGCCTTTTGCTATTGTTGATGCAACAGTGCTTACCGAAGCCGGGTATGTTGGAGAAGATGTGGAAACCATTCTTACCCGTTTGCTGCAGGCTGCCGATTATAATCTGGAAAAGGCAGAAAGAGGAATTGTTTTTATCGATGAGATCGATAAGATCGCCCGAAAAAGTGATAATCCTTCTATTACCCGTGATGTTTCCGGAGAAGGTGTTCAGCAGGCATTGTTGAAATTACTCGAAGGAGCCAAAGTAAATGTTCCGCCCAAAGGAGGAAGAAAACATCCTGATCAGAAATTTGTAGAAGTAAACACAAAAGATATTCTTTTTATTGCCGGAGGGGCTTTCAGTGGAATTGATAAACTTATTGGAAAACGGCTGAATATGCAGGCTGTGGGTTACAGTGCATCAATATCTGATGATAAGGTAGATCAGGAAAATATCTTACAATATGTTATTCCTTCCGATTTGAAATCATTCGGGTTGATCCCTGAAATTATCGGTAGATTACCGGTACTTGCTTATTTAAAACCTCTGGATCATGCCACCTTAAGATCGATCCTTACCGAACCTAAAAACGCATTGATTAAACAGTATAAGAAGTTGTTTGAGATTGATGGTATTGATTTTACCATTGATGATAAAGCACTCGATTATATTGTGGATAAGGCGGTAGAATATAAACTGGGGGCAAGAGGACTTCGCTCTTTATGTGAAGAGATCCTTACCGATGCCATGTTCGAATTGCCGGGCACCGGAGAGACAAAACTCCGGGTAACCAAAAAATATGCGGAGGATAAATTGTCCAAATCCACAATAAAGAAACTTAAGGCTGTTTCTTAAATCTTTTAAAGACTGTCTGAAAAGGCAGTCTTTTTTTTATTTTTACATTTCAAAAATGTAGCTTTGTTTTTGATTCAATTTCACTTGTAAACAATGATCACCAAAAATACCATTGATAAGATTTTTGAAACAGCCCGTGTTGAGGAGGTGATTGGTGAATTTGTTCATTTAAAGAAATCCGGAAGCAATTACAAAGGTCTGAGTCCGTTCAGTGATGAGCGTACGCCCTCTTTTATGGTTTCTCCGGTAAAGCAGATCTGGAAAGATTTTAGTTCGGGAAAAGGAGGGAATGTGGTGACTTTCTTGATGGAGCACGAACATTATTCTTACCCTGAGGCACTCCGTTTTCTGGCAAAAAAATACAATATTGAAATTGAGGAAACTCAGCAGACCGAGGAGGAAAAAGCACATGCTGATGAGCGTGAGAGCATGTATTTGCTCAGCGAATATGCCAAAAATTACTTTCACGATATTCTTTTAAATCATGAAAAAGGCAAAGCGATTGGCTTGTCGTATTTCAAAGAAAGGGATATCAGTGATGAAAGTATAAAAAAGTTTGAACTGGGTTATGCGCTGGATGAATGGACTGCTTTTACAGATTCTGCTCTTTCGCAAAAGTACAGTCTGGATTACCTGCAAAAAACCGGCCTGACTATTGTAAATGGCGACAGAAAATTTGACCGGTTTAAGGGAAGGATCATTTTTCCTATCCATTCTATGAGCGGACGAGTACTGGGCTTTGGAGGAAGAACCCTGCTTACCGATAAGAAAGTTGCAAAATATGTCAATTCTCCCGAAAGTGAGATCTACCATAAAAGTAAAGTGCTGTACGGTATTTTTCAGGCCAAACAGAG
>QNYL01000313.1 GCA_003973375.1 Flavobacteriia bacterium | reverse complement strand
CTTTTACTTTTCAGCAGGTATTGGCGCTGCACTGATCTATACAGGAGTGAATTATTCACAATTCAACTCCATTTATAATGATTTGATCAATAGCGGAGTAACCGATGGAAGCATTCAGCAGATATTGACAACAGGAAAGTATGACGATTCGATTCTGGCCTATATTTCTCAAAAAAATCTAACCGACTTTTATCAGATCTACCATACACCGGCAGTAGGTGCTTCCGGAGCAATTTATGGTGTTCTGGTGGCTTTTGGTATGACTTTCCCAAATGCAAAGCTGGCTTTGATCTTCTTCCCGGTACCTATTTCGGCAAAGTATTTTATTCCCGGACTGATAGCTATCGATTTGTTTTTAGGACTTGGAGGTTCTTCACTTTTTGGAAGTACCGGAGTTGGAATTGCCCATTTTGCCCATGTGGGTGGAGCCATTATTGGTTATATCATAATGAAATACTGGCAAAAGAATCAGTTCAACAAAAACAGGTGGAATTAAAGAGTTATAGTATCAATGGATTTTAAAGATCTTAAATATAAATTCGATTATGCCAATATTGTGATGAAGATCATCTACATCACAGTGGCCGTATTTATCATTACTTTTCTTTTAAATACACTTGCTTTTCTATTTAAGGGAGGTGATAATTTTGTGATCAACTGGTTCGCTCTGAGTCCTGTTTTTAATGAATTGCTCTATAAACCCTGGACACTTATTACTTACGGATTTCTGCACAGCGGAATCCTGCATATACTTTTTAACTTACTGGTATTGTATTATGTAGGTAATATTTTTATAAGTTTTTTCAGCAAAGAACAGTTCTTAACCTATTATTTTTCCGGGATCTTTATCGGAGGCATTATTTTTATGCTAAGCTATAATTATCTTCCCGGTTTAGGAACCGGAAACAGTGTTTTGGTTGGTGCCTCAGCCGGAGTAACTGCAATTCTTGTAGGTCTGGCAACTTATATTCCAAATTATGCACTCCATTTTCAGTTTATTGGCAGAGTTCCGTTAAAATATCTTGCGATCTTCTTTGTAGCTTTGGATGTTATCCAGATTCCCGATGGTAATGCGGGAGGCCACCTGGCTCATTTAGGAGGTGCATTGATCGGCTTTTTGCTGACAAAAAATATGAATAAGGGAGAAGATCTGATAAAAATGTTCAGCAATTTGTTTAAACCAAAAAAACAAAAACCATTTAAAACAGTTTATAAAAAGAAAACTACTTATTCAGCAAAAAGACAAACATCAGAACATCAGAGAAGGGTTGATACTATTCTGGAAAAGATCAGTAAATCTGGTTACGAGGCGCTGAGTAAGGAAGAAAAGGACTTTTTATTTAAAGCCGGTAAAAATTAATACAAGGTGAAAAATTTATCATTTATTAATAAAATCATTTATTTGATCAATAATATCTTTGCTTTATTGTTCCTGGCCTCTTTTGCTATTCCACATATCGCTCCAAAAACTTTCCCGTTACTCTCCGTTTTAAGTCTTGCAGTTCCTTTTCTTATTCTCATCCACGTGATCTTTATTATTTACTGGTGGATCATTGGGGTTAAAAAACAATTTTTACTTTCTGCCTTATGCATCGCTCTGGCGGTTTTATTCTCTTATTTCCCATATAAATTCAGCTCTAAAAAAGTGGTAAGCGGAGATGATCTGGCTGTGATGAGTTATAATGTAAGGATGTTTAACCGCTATAACTGGATCGATACCAAGGATGTCCCCGGTAAGATCAATGACTTTGTAAAAAAAGCGGATCCCGATATTTTATCTGTTCAGGAATATTATGTTATCGACGGATTTAAAATTGATTATCCTTACAAATACACTGTTCTCGACGAAAAAAAACACAATACAGGGCAAGCGATATTCTCAAAGTTCAGAATTATCAACAAAGGTTCTCTCGGGTTTAAAAACAGCAACAACAATGCTATTTTTATCGATGTGATCAAAGGGGCCGACACCATCAGGATCTATAATATTCATCTTGAAACTACCGGAATCAAACCGAGTGATGAGCTTATTGGCGAAGAAGAATCAAAAAGATTAATCGGCAGGATCAGTAAATCCTTTGTCAAACAACAGGATCAGGTAGAAAAGATCCGTACACACAAAAATAATTGCACTTATAAAGTGATCATTACCGGCGATTTTAACAATACAGCCTACTCCTGGGCCTATCATCATATCAAAGGAGACATGAAAGATAGTTTTTTAGAAGCAGGAGAAGGATTTGGAGGTACCTATAATTTTCATAAATATCCACTAAGAATTGATTTTATTCTCGTTGATAAGAAATTCAATGTAAATCAGTTTACCAATTTTGATGAAGGTTTTTCCGATCATTTACCTATCATGGCCAGAATAAGCCATTAAATATCAAAACTCGTAATCTCTCTCAACTTTACAGATACGTACCTTATAGTTTTTATACCATTTTTCCTTTCCCAATTTTTGAGCCTGCTGATGATCAGCATTCATTCTCCATTTCATTATAGAATCAACATCTTTCCAGTAAGAAACAGTAATACCAATTTCCTCTCTTGCCGATTCCATCCCTAAAAATCCTTCAGATTCCTTGGCCAGAGATGTCATTCTTTTAGAGGTCTCAGCATAATCATCATCAATATCTGTACGGAATGATGTAAAAATTACTGCGTAATACGGTGGTTTTGGTGTTTTCGCTATCATAATATTATTGTATTTTTGCAAATTCTAAAGATACAATAATGCAGAAAGAAAAAAAAGTAGCTTTTTATACTTTGGGATGTAAGCTTAATTTTTCTGAAACATCAACTATTGCCAGAAATTTTAAAAATGAAGGCTTTAAACGGGTTGATTTTGAAGAGGAAGCTGATATTTATGTGATTAATACCTGCTCGGTTACCGATAATGCCGATAAAAGATTTAAAACCATTGTAAAAAATGCACTGAAAAAAAATGAAAATGCATTTATCATTGCCATTGGATGCTATGCCCAGCTTAAGCCGGAAGAACTGGCCAAAGTGGGCGGTGTGGATATGGTCTTGGGAGCCACTGAAAAATTTAAAGTAACCGATTATATCAATAATCTGACTAAAAATGAGATCGGTGAAGTGCATTCCTGCGAGATCGAAGAAGCCAACTTTTATGTAGGATCCTACTCCATTGGCGACAGAACCCGGGCATTTTTAAAAGTTCAGGACGGATGTGATTACAAATGCACTTATTGTACCATTCCGCTGGCTCGTGGTATCTCAAGAAGTGATACCCTTGAAAATATAGTTACCAATGCAAAAAAAATCGCTGAGGAAGGGATTAAAGAGATCGTTCTTACCGGTGTAAATATTGGCGATTACGGTAAAGGCGAATTTGGAAACAAACAGCACGACCACACCTTTCTTGATCTTGTAAAAGCACTTGATGAGGTTGACGGCATTCAGCGTTTACGTATTTCCTCTATCGAACCCAACCTTTTAAAAAATGAGACCATTGAATTCGTTTCACAATCAAAACGTTTTGTTCCTCATTTTCATATCCCACTGCAAAGCGGAAGTAATGAGTTGTTAAGATCGATGAAGCGCCGTTACCAGAAAGAACTTTATACCGATCGTGTTAAACAAATTAAATCATTGATGCCCGATGCCTGTATTGGTGTGGATGTTATCGTAGGTTTTCCCGGAGAAACAGATGAAATCTTTCTGGAAACCTATCATTTTTTAAATGATCTGGATATATCCTACCTGCATGTTTTTACTTATTCTGAAAGACCAAATACCGAAGCTGTTGAGATGGACCATGTGGTTCCTCAAAATGTTAGAGCTAAAAGAAGTAAGATGCTTCGCGGATTATCAGTAAAAAAACGCAGAGCCTTTTATGAGAGTCAGCTGGGAAATGAACTGAGCGTTCTTTTTGAAGGGGAAAACAAAAATGGAACTATGTTTGGTTTTACTGAGAACTATGTAAAAGTTAAAACTCCTTTTCAGGAAAAACTGATCAATACAGTCCATAAAATACAATTAAAGGAAATTGATGAGGATGGCGTTGTTGTTTTTGACTGGGTTGATGAAACTGTTTTAATATAAATCTTATGGACAGTAAAAAACATAAAATACCTGTTTATTTTATTCCCGGACTTGCAGCGGGAAAAGAAATCTTTGATTTTATTCAGCTACCTGAAAAAAAATATACCAAGCATTACATTGAATGGCTTCCTCCGAAGTTCAGAAAAGAAAAACTGGAAGATTACGTCATGAGAATGAGTGAACAAATAAAACATGAAAATCCTATTTTGATTGGGGTTTCTTTCGGTGGAATTATTGCGCAGGAAATTGCAAAGATCGTTCCCGTAAGGAAGATTATCCTTATATCAAGTGTTAAAAACAGGGATGAATTTCCAAGAAGACTTCGCTGGATCAAAGCCCTGAAACTATACAGATTGTTTCCTGCCAAAGCATTTCAGAATATTCATAATTTTAACCGGTTTG
>QNYL01000168.1 GCA_003973375.1 Flavobacteriia bacterium | reverse complement strand
AGTTTATCTGATCAAATTTGTACATGAAGGAAAACAAGGAGTTAAAAAAATAATCATCAAATAAAAAAATAAGATATGTTTAAAAATATACTATCAATCGTAATTATTGTACTTGTTGGATACACAGGTATGGCACAGGTCGGAATAGGAACTACAACACCGGATGCATCTTCTGCATTGGATGTTACATCTACAGACAAAGGCTTTTTAATGCCTCGAATGACTACAACACAAAAAGATGCTATTGCATCACCTGCTGAGGGGTTACAGGTTTATGATACCGATACCAAATCGGTTTGGACTTATGATGGCACGGCGTGGAAAGAAAACTCAGGAGGAGCAGGTAAATTTATTGACGGAGCAACTTCAGATATTGCTTATTATTCGGGTAAAGTTGCTATTGGCGACAGAAATACTTTTAGTAATATTCATACTTTTTGGGTTGAAAAAGTTAAAGTAGATGGAAGTAAGAATCACCCAATGAAATTGTATGCCGGTTATGATGGAACCGGAACAAATTCTTCAACTGTAGGGATTATTGCTGAAACTCATAATTCATCAACCGGAACTATTCAAAATGCAGCAGGATTGTTCGGAATTGTAGATAATCATTCTGGAGCGAAAATAGATAACGGTTTTGGTTCATGGAATTATATTTTAAATCATAGTACCCTGACTTATGGTGCCGGAGCTTATGATGTGATTTATAATTATGCCGGGGGCGATGCTGCTACAGGTACTGGTACCTTAGGAGGCTTAGAAAATTATGCCGGAGGAAAAATAGGTATTGGTGTAGCAGGAAATTTTTATATTAATAATGCCGGTACAATGGATGAAGCCTATGGTATATCATTGGCTTATTATGGTGCCGGAACTGTAACTGATTCTTATGCTATTTTTATAAAAAATGACTTTAATAAAGGAACCGGTAAGAATTATTCAATCTATTCGGCTACTGATGCTGATTCATACTTTAATGGTAAAGTAGGATTTGGCACAAAGACTCCTGCCAGAAAAGTACATATCAGTGGTGTGATGAGGCTTGAACCTCAGGCTGCCGCTCCGGCAAATGGTGCTATGGGCGATTTGTATGTGGGTACCGATGGTAAATTATATTTCCATAATGGCACGGCTTGGAAAGAAGTACAATTAAACTGATAAGTTTTTAATTTTTGCTTTGAAAAATTTATATTTATTATGGTTTTTCTTTGCAAATAAAAAAAAGTTTATAAATTTGCTCACATATTTATGAGAAAACAAAATTTAAATACATGGTGGTGGACCTTTCGAAACAATCTTTCGTGAGGGATCACTTTGTATAAAATATAAATCAAAGGCTTGTCTTCACGACAAGCTTTTTTTTTACAGTAATTTGAAATATTTAAACGTAGGTAAAAAAAATGAAATACCAATTAAAAACATATTCGAAAAAGATCTTATCTGATACCATCACTCCGGTGAGTATTTATTTAAAGATCCGAGATAAATACCCCAATAGTATTCTTTTGGAGAGTTCTGATTATCACGGTAATGAAAATAGTTTTTCTTATATATGCAGCAATCCTATTGCTGATATTACCATAAAGAATGAGCAGATCATTAAAAGGTTTCCGGATGGTAAAACTGAAGTCATAAAGATCACTGATAAGGTAGATGTACCTGCAGAGATCGATGATTTCAGCAAAACATTTCAGGCTTCTGATCAGAAATTTAAGTTTATTCATAACGGACTTTTCGGTTATATCAATTACGATGCGGTAAGATACTTTGAAGATATCTCCATCAGTAAAAAAGAAAATGATTTAAAGATACCTGATGTGTATTATGCAGTTTATCAGAATATTATTGCGATAAATCATTTTAAAAATGAAGCTTACATCTTTGCCCATTGTTATGATCAGGAGGAGAATATAGAAGAGATCAATCAGCTGATTGCCAACAGAAATTTTGCAACTTTTTCTTTTGAAAACCTTACTGATGAAAAATCAAACTTAACGGATCAGGAGTATAAAGAACTGGTTTCTCTGGCTAAAGATCACTGCTACCGGGGAGATGTTTTCCAGCTGGTCTTGTCGAGAAGATTTTCTCAGGGATTTAAAGGAGATGAATTCAATGTTTACCGTGCACTGCGTTCTGTAAATCCATCACCTTATTTGTTCTATTTTGATTATGGCGATTTTAAGATCTTTGGTTCTTCACCGGAAGCTCAGCTCGTGGTAAAAGATCAAAAGGCAGAGATTCATCCTATCGCCGGAACTTTTAAACGTACCGGAAATGATGAAAAGGATCTGGAACTGGCCAAACGGCTTTCAAAAGATGAAAAGGAAAATGCTGAACACGTTATGCTGGTTGACCTTGCCAGAAATGACCTGAGCAGAAGCAGTGATCAGGTAAAAGTGGAAACTTATAAGGAAATTCAGTTTTTCTCTCATGTGATCCATCTGGTTTCTAAGGTTTCAGGTAGAAAATTTAACAATACTTCTACTTTTCAGGTGGTAGCCGATACTTTTCCGGCTGGAACGCTTTCGGGGGCACCCAAACACAAAGCCATGCAGCTAATCGATAAATATGAAAAGGTAAACCGGGATTTCTATGGTGGTGCTATAGGCTTTATGGATTTTAAAGGGAATTTTAACCATGCCATTATCATACGATCCTTTTTAAGTAAAGATTATCGATTGTATTATCAGGCTGGAGCCGGAATAGTGGCAAAATCATCTGAAGAAGATGAATTACAGGAGGTTTATAACAAACTGGGCGCTTTAAAAAGTGCCATGAAACTGGCAGAAAATATTTAATAGAACGATATGAAAAGAAAAAAAATACTGGTAATAGACAATTACGATTCATTTACATACAATCTGGTGCATTATCTTGAAGATCTCGATTGTGAAGTAAGCGTTAAACGGAATGATAAATTTGCGTTGGAAGAAGTTAAAGATTTTGACAAGATTCTTTTGTCTCCCGGTCCCGGAATTCCGGATGAGGCAGGTTTGTTAAAACCGCTTATTAAACAATATGCACAGGATAAAAGCATCTTAGGGATCTGCCTGGGGCAACAGGCCATTGCTGAGGTTTTTGGCGGTAAAATAGAGAATCTTAATGAAGTGCATCACGGTGTTTCTTCAAAGATCAGTCATTCCGGAAATGATGACATCCTTTACAAAGATATTCCTCAGGAGCTTGAGGTGGGCCGTTATCATTCTTGGGTGGTTTCCAAAGATCTTCCTGAAGACTTAATAGTAACTTCAGTTGATGAGAATGGTGAGATCATGTCGATAAAACATAAAAATTACGATGTAAGGGCAGTACAATATCACCCTGAATCTATTCTGACTCCAGAAGGGAAAAATATACTGAAAAACTGGGTTGAAAATTAAAAATTGAAAATAGAACGATGAAAGATATTTTAAACAGACTGATCAATCAGGAAAAGATCTCTAAAAAAGAGGCTAAAGATGTTCTGGTCAATATTTCTGAGGGGAAATACAACAACAGTCAGATCGCTTCCTTTCTAACGGTTTATATGATGCGGACTATCTCAGTGGCAGAGCTCGACGGATTTCGCGAGGCATTATTGGAGCTGTGTTTGCCGGTAGATCTGTCCGATTTCAATACGATAGATCTCTGCGGAACAGGTGGTGACGGGAAAGATACCTTTAACATTTCCACACTCTCCTCATTTGTTACCGCCGGGGCGGGAGTAAAGGTTGCCAAACACGGAAATTACGGAGTTTCCTCTTCGTGTGGATCATCAAATGTGCTTGAATTTTTAGGGGTAAAATTTACCAATGATCAAAATATTTTACAGAAAAGTATTGATCAGGCAGGTATTTGTATTCTTCATGCGCCTTTGTTTCACCCCGCCATGAAAAATGTTGCTCCCATTCGGCGTGAACTGGGGGTAAAAACCTTCTTTAATATGCTGGGTCCCATGGTAAATCCGTCTTTTCCTAAAAATCAGATGGTGGGAGTTTTTAGTCTGGAGCTGGGAAGGATTTACAATTATATCTATGAAAATACCGATAAGAATTATGCTATTTTGTATGATCTGGCAGGCTATGATGAGATCTCTTTAACAGGAAATACGAAAATAGCAACCGATAAAGAGGATAAGGTGTTTTATCCTGCAGATCTCGGATTGGAAAAATTAAAACCCGAATTGATCAAAGGAGGATTAACCGTAAAAGACAGTGCCGGGATCTTTATGAATATCCTTAACGGAAAGGGTACGGAAGCTCAGAATAATGTGGTTTGTGCCAATGCCGGACTGGCCATCCCGCCAGTGCCCGATGCTATCGCTGGTGGCGACAACGAGGCTGCCGGCGGTGGGGAAGGCGGCAGAGGGTTGGCAGGCGCTTTCTCGCTTTCTGCGGTGCCGGGAAGATCAGCGCTCATCCCTGCTTCGGGAGGGGCCGATGAATCGCGAGGCGTTTCCGCAGGTGCGGCTTCTTCTTTCTTGGGCTGGGCCGCCGGGCGGGTGCTG
>QNYL01000027.1 GCA_003973375.1 Flavobacteriia bacterium | reverse complement strand
CATGTTGTAGTTGGTACACCGGGCCGGGTTATGGACCATATGCGCAAAGGCACATTAAAACTGGATCATTTAAAATGCCTGGTGTTGGATGAAGCCGATGAAATGTTGCGTATGGGTTTTATTGACGATGTTGAAGAAATACTTTCTTTTGCCGATAATGAAGAAGGGATTAAAACTACAGCACTTGATCTGGAACACATAAGGAAAACAAGAAAACGATTTGGTTTTTTAAATGATAAAGACTCTTTTAAAATAGAATGAGGTAATGCTTTAATGAGATCAAGAGAAAGGTTAACGAATATCTCTCTTTTTATGCTTTATGGATTAGATAATAAAAAGCAGAACTCAAACAATAATCGAATCTTTAACAAGCTTTTCTGTCTTTTTAAAGAGTTCTTCAAAAGGCATGGAATCACTTTTTATAGGCTCATGAACTTCAAAAGTTACTGTATTAAAAATATCCAGCGGGAAAGAACCGAACTGTTCAATTTTCCATGAATTATTGATGGTTACAGGTACCACATAAGAGGATGGGGCATATTTTACCATCATTTTTAAACCACCTTCCCTAAATTGCTTAGGTTTTCCGGTTCTGCTGCGTGTTCCTTCTGAGAATATGATTGCTGAACGCTTATTTTTTTCAATATACTTTGCAAAATTCATAATAGCCGGAATCGATTGTTTCGGATTCTTTCGCTCTATAAGACAAGAACCTCCATGCTTCAAATTAAAAGAAATACTCGGTATCCCTTTTCCAAGCTCAATTTTAGAAATGAACTTCGGATGATATTTCCGTAAATACCAACCCAAACCTGAAATATCGTGCATGCTTTGATGGTTAGAAACAACAATCAAAGGTGTATTCTCAGGTATATTTTGATTGTTTGTGTATTTAACCCTTGTTCCTAAAAGCAATAAGCTTTTTACCAGAAAAAAACTTAAATAATCTACCGATCTTTTATGAGCTTCATACCCACCAAGTTTTAAACTCAGCCATTGAATGGGTTGAAAGATAAGCAGGATCACCCCGTAAAAAAAATAAAAAATTATCGTTAAAGGATAGGATAATAATTTTTTAAGAAATTTCATCTGTTTAATATTTTTTAATTAGTGTCTGTCTAAAAGACCACTTGCTCAGGCTATAATATTAGAGATCAGAATTATAACCAAGAAACCAAACATTATAAATGCATTTATTATTTAAACCATGTTCCCCAGGGAATTCTGCTCAAAACCAGCAATAAGGCTATTCCGTAATAAACAGCTATGGTTTTATACATTTCTTTATCGGTTGCTTTATTTTTAAACCTTGAAAATCCAATAGTAAGAACAATTATAGCTATAATCATTGTAAACGGATGCTCAATCACAACCGTCCGTATCTCAGAATCTTTCATAGCAGCTCCCATACCGATCTCTTTTGCATGATGAAACTGTGCTGAAGTGAAAACGGCAATCAAACCGAGGATTAGCTGAATGTGTGCAACGATTAGTGTAAATAAAGGAATACGAAGATCCTTCTCTTTAAATGCTTTGTTGGCAGTTAATGAAATAATAGCATTAACCACAGCAATTACAAGCATTAACAATACTATAATAGCCCAGGTAGAGTGTAACATTTTAATCATAAAAATAAATTTTGTTTTTGTTTTTTTAGTTAAACAAAGGTACTAATTAATGTCTGTTCATAAAGTCATCAAATTGAAAATATTATCTTTTTGCAAAGAGATCATCCTTTTTCGTATAATAGATTTACTTCCGGATCGATTAAAATTTCTTTTATTTCTGATCTGACCTTTATTGTAAAAACCTCATCTTTTTTAGATACATATACTTTTGTTTTTTCTGAAGTCCCATCCTGATAGATCAGTTGTAATTCAAGTGGAAAACGAAACAAAGGAAAATCATTTTGCGTCTGCTTAATATGCATCATGATGATATTGCCATTCTGAACATAGGAAGTTTTCAATACCGGATGCCCGGGTTTCTTCAACCATTGTTCAAAAAAACCATCCAGTTTTTCCCCGGATATCTCTTCAAAGATCTTTTTCAGATCCTCTGTAGAAGCATTTTTATAGGCGTATTTTTTATAATAAGTTCTGATCGACTGCCAAAAATTTTCATCGCCTACTTTTCTTCTCAGCATGTGCAATACCCAGCCCCCTTTTTCATAGGAATTGGCATTGAGTAACTTTAATAAATTGGTCGTAGCTATATCTATTACGGGAGTTTTATGATTTTTTGAAAACCGGATTACCTTATCACGCTGATCTGAAAGCCTTTTTTTAAAAATTTCCTCTCCATATTTATCTTCATAATATAAATTGGTAAAATAGGTGGCAAAACCTTCACTCAGCCATAAATGTTTCCAGCCGGTTTCCGTTGCCGAATCTCCAAACCACTGATGTGCAATTTCATGCACGAGTAAACTTTCATGTTTTCTTTGTCCGGTAACCGATCTTTCAAAATAAAAGATATTCCCTGCATTTTCCATACCTCCAAACCGGGTTTTCGATTGCACATTAGCCAGCTTGCTAAAAGGGAACGGGCCTACCTCCTCTATAAAAAAATTTACTATTTTTAAGGCCTGGGCATAATCGTAAAAACCCTCTTTCTTATTTTGAGGATATACCCAGGAGGAGATTGGGATGCCATGGGTTGCTCCCACCTGTTCAACGGCAAAATGTGCAACGCCAATTACCATCACCTTGGTAGGCAAGGGCACATCGGTTTTCCAGATCGTTAGTGTTTGTTTATCATTTAAATTGGTTCTTTCTTTTAGCTTACCACTTGCAATTACCTGATAATAGGCCGGTGCTGTAACATAAAATTCAACCAGAGCCTTATCTGAAGGATGGTCTTCACAAACCAGCCAGTTATGAGCTCTGTTGGGCCAGTTATCACCAAAAAAAGTGCGGTCACCAAATTTATTCTTGCTGATGATGAGCCCGTCTTTCGGAATTCCATGGTATTTGATTGTATAGGTCTTTTGTAAAAAGGAAGTTTTTATTTCGGTATTCACGATCAGTTTTTCATCCGTTTGCTTAAACTCTTTCTTGACCTTATTTTCCAACACCTCATCTACCCGCATTCCCTTACCTTCAGCCCCTTTTGAAACAAGATCAAAAGAAAAACTCTTTACCGGTTCATTAAATAAAACCGTGATCTCTGCCCTTACGTGAATGAGGTTTGTCGTATCATTTACCGCAATGTGAAATACATATTTTTGCACATCAATATTTTTTTGAGCAATCGATTCGGCCTGACCGAAAAAAAGAAAAGATCTGAAAAAAAGAATAACAAATATAAGGCGGGTTGTATGCATAGTATCTGTTTTGTACGGGTTTCAGACAAAAGTAACCATATTCAACAAAAAAATCAGAATAACCAGATTATAAATATATTGTATGTTATATTTTGGTTCGTTAAATATATTATCTTTGTACGGAAAATCAGAGAAGATGTTTTTATTTATTGGCGGATCGGAAATTTTTATAATCATAGTTATTGTTGTTATGCTTTTTGGAGCTGACAGAATACCTGAAATAGCCCGTGGACTGGGTAAAGGGATGCAACAGCTGAAAAATGCAACCAATGAAGTAAAGAAAGAGATCCTGGAAAGTGGTATTGAAGAAGAAATAGAAACCAATGTTACCGGCGATATTAAGAAAGAGATCAAACGAATCAAAAATCGTGTACAGGATAATATTGATGATATTACCGGGCCTATAAAACGCGAATTATAATTTGGACTTTCTCAACAGGATCATACAGTTTGACAAAGAAGTATTTATCTATTTAAACGGACTCGGGAACGAAACATGGGATCCTTTCTGGATTGCTGCAACCAATATGTTTACCTGGATTCCTTTATATCTTTTTTTATTTTACCTGATTTTTAAAGCTTTTGGATGGAAAAAAGGACTGATCCTCGTACTGATCACAGCCCTGATGGTTACTTTTTCCGATCAGTTTACCAATCTGATCAAACATAGTTTTGAGCGTCTGCGCCCTAATAATGATCCGTCCATCAACCAGTTTATCAGAATTCTGCATACTCCAAAAGGTTTTAGTTTTTATTCGGCTCATGCCGGAACCTCTATGGCGGTAACTACCTTTATGTATAAAACCCTAAAAGACAAGTTCCAATATATTTATCTCTTGTATTTATGGCCGGTGATTTTTGCTTATAGCCGGATCTATGTTGGTGTTCATTTTCCAACAGATGTTTTAACAGGAGCTTTAACAGGATTTTTGATCGGACTTTTTTTCTATAAAATTAGCCAGTATATCCTAAAAAAATACGAATCCTCTATTCTGTAACATTTTTTACTTAATTTTCTATAACCTGATAAATATTAGTGTTTTGAAAATCGTTTTGGCGTATTTTTGAGCAAATTTTAAATGCTTAACAATTATGAAAAACAAATTCTTATTAATTATTGTTCTATCGGTCTTTGCCGGATTCTATCCGGTAAATTCCCAAAATCTCTCTCCTTATATTAAGGTTGGCGATTCAGGTAAAGATGTGCAACA
>QNYL01000064.1 GCA_003973375.1 Flavobacteriia bacterium | reverse complement strand
GCTTCTCCTTACGGATGGAATAAAAATCCGGAGCTTGTCCTGGATTTTTACAACAAAAGAAGAAGGCAATTGCTTGAAGTTAAGCCCAACAAGGCACACAAACTGCTGGCTGAGCTGGAGAAATACTATAATGTAGATATCATTACACAAAATGTAGATGATCTGCATGAAAGAGCCGGCTCCTCTCATGTATTACATCTTCACGGCGAATTATTTAAAGTGCGAAGTACAGAAGATGAAGATCTAATATACGAATGGAAAAAGGACCTTAAGCTGGGGGATGTATGTAAATTCGGGAGTCAGCTAAGACCGCATATCGTTTGGTTTGGAGAAGCAGTACCCATGCTGGAAAAAGGAATCGAGATCGCCAGAAAGGCAGATATCTTTATAGTAATCGGAACCTCGATGCAGGTTTATCCTGCTGCAGGATTGATACAATACACTCCGCGTGGAATCCCTCTATATTATATTGATCCCGATCCGGCAGTCTCATTTTCTCACTACCATCAGGTAAATATCATTGATAAAATAGCTTCGGAAGGCATGCAAAAGCTCTTTAAGGAATTAACTACTGCCTGACTAATTTCTTATATAAAATAACAGGTAACCCATATATTTAAATTACTTTTGCTTCTAAAATCAGGCAGGTGAAAGAACAGACAAAAGGTTATATTTTAGCATTTATTTCGGTACTGGCCGTGTCAAATGTTTACATCTTCAGTAAAGCCGCGCTAAATGAAGTGTCTTTGGCACAATTTGGATTTTACTGGTTTGGCTTTGGAATTATCTGGATCGGAATCTATGCAATTAAAAACAAGGCCTTTACTATTTTTAAAGACTTTGACAGATATACTTATCTTAAATTCTTTATTTTAGGAAGTGTTGAACTGGTTGCCACTACATTTTTTTTTAAAGCCATCCATACCATCCCAAATCCGGCCATAACTTCCTTTTTAGGGAATATTTCACCGGTCTTTGTATTAACACTCAGTTTTTTCTTTTTAAAGGAACGATTGAATAAACTGGAATTACTTGGGGTTTTTCTGGCCTTAACAGGTGCCTTTATCATTGGTTACAAAGGGGGTACCACCCTTAAGACCATGTTTATCGATGGCACGCAATATATTATTGTTTACACATTGCTTTTTGCTACGGTTTCTGTCATCTCAAAGAAATATATCCATTCCCTTTCACCGATCCTTATCGCCTTAAACAGAACTTTCTTTTTACTGGCTTTCTCAACCATCATGATGTTTGTACAGGATCAGAGCTTTATTATATCTGCTTCAGCTTTTAAAAATTTGTTTTTCGGATCAATCTTAGGGCCCTTTCTTACGGTAATTACCGGACTTTTATCATTACAGTATATCGATCTGTCAAAAAAATCAATGATCTCAAGTACAAAATCACTTTTTGTACTCCTTGGAGCTTTTCTTTATTTTGGTCAATTCCCGAAGGTTTATGAAATATTTGGAGGAATCCTTTCTATTTTGGGAGTTTTACTTATCATTTTCGGAAAAATGAAAATAAAAAGAAAGTCAGCTTCAATTTAATAAATTATATTTTTTTAACTTCGCAAACAATTTAGAAATATCATTTTATGGAAATCAGAACAAGTAATCCCTGGCATACAGTAAATATCGGAGTCGAAGCTCCAAATATAGTCAACGGGGTCATTGAAATACCTAGAGGTACAAGGGCAAAATATGAACTGGATAAAGACAGTGGTTTACTCAGACTCGACCGTGTTCTTTACGCTTCTATGTATTATCCTGCCAATTACGGCTTTATCCCAAAAACCTATTGTGATGATGGTGACCCACTGGATATTCTGATTCTATCACAAATCACTATTGTACCTATGTGTATCGTTTCAGCCAAAGTAATTGGTGTAATGCGTATGCTGGATCAGGGAGAACATGATGATAAAATTATTGCTGTGGCCGAAAATGATATGAGTGTAAACCACTTTAATGATATTACTGAATTGCCTGATCATTTTATTATTGAGTTGCGTAACTTCTTTGAAGACTACAAAAAACTTGAAAAGAAAACTGTTGAAGTAAAAGAGTTTCAAAATGCCGAACTCGCCCGTGAGATTGTAAGACAAAGTATTTTCGATTATAAAGATCTCATCATTGACCGTTTAAAGATATAAGAAGATTCTGATTTAAAATTTAAAATTCGGGATTTAAAATTTGTTTCTAAAACACGGAATAACAAACACAAAACAGCATTTCTGCAATAGGTAATGTGCTGATTAGTGTCTGTCCATAAAGTCATCGAATTGAAAAAATTATCTTTTTGCGCCTTTTTCCTTTTTTTATTTTGACTAATACACAAGCATTTGCTGCAATAAAAAAAACAAAAATCCATCAAAAATCTTAATCTTTCAAAAATCAAGCACTATATAGACAGGCACTAATTAATTAGTTGATGTGTCAATTGCTTTGATAATCACCTGGTGATTCAGACCATTATTGTTGAATCACCCAGTGATTTTAAATTTTAAATCAAAACATCTATTTTTTCGGCATCATCACATTGGCCAATTTTCTAATTTTTAAATTAACTCATTTACCAAACAACATATCTATCAGGATTGCTTTCTCTTTTGATCCTCGATAAACTGCTGTTGGTAAAAGGAATTTTTTATCGAATCCATTTCTTTAAAGAGATCCTCCATCATCATCATATTGTTTTTAAACCTGTTCATAAAAAAATCATTTTTGTAAAAATCATACTGCATCAAAGAATCCTCAAAGAACAGATCGTTAAAAAAAGGGTCCTCTGAAAACTTATATTGCTGATTGAAATGTTTCTTAAAATTAGCCAGGATACTGTCTCTTACAGCCGTATCATCAATATTTGAATACACATAAGTATAGGTTGAATCGTATCTGATCAGGTTACCATTTTCATCATATTCTTTGTTCACCTTTACATCAGTTTTTGGTTCAATCTTAGTTACATCTTTTTGATGATCCTTTTTCTGTCCGTTGCAACTGCTTAAACCCAAAGAAAGCATCATTGCAAAAAATATTAATCTTTTCATAATGCTATTATTTTAATTAAACTTTCTTAAACTAACCTGTCTCAGTATCAAAGTATTAAATGTAAATCAAATTTTATTCCATAGTATGAAAAATGTCAATTTGACAGATTAAGGTTTCTTTTTTTTAGATCTCAATATTTTATTTCCGACAGCACATTCCAAACAAAGATGTTTATCGCAATATTCATGTTTTAACTGAAGAAATGCCTGAGTTCTAAGTGCATTCCCTGCAACGACACCCAAAGTGGAAAAATTATCGGTAATACTGTTCTTTTCCGGCTTCAATTCCTGAATGAACTGCAGAATCCTGTTACTATCCAGTTTACCCTGTTCTTTATGATATTGAAAGATAAGCGGAAAAACAGTGTTGATCAGTAAAAGATCTATAAAAGAACGACTTACTTTCTTTATATTCTTCTTTGAAGGAGAATTGAAACTATAGTGTTCCTGCCAAAAGAAAGAAGCTTCTACTGAAAACAAATGATAGAAATCCTCTATCTTTTCAACCTCAAGGATCTTTGAAAACAGATTTTTATGTGTGAAATACAACCGGGCCAGTTGTGCAATTCTGATCGTAGGGAAATTTACAGGTCTCAGCCTGAAAAACAGGAATTGTTTGTTTTCAACATGGTGCAAATGATATTTTCTTTTTAAAAAATCATATTCCCTTTTCAGATCATTAAAATATTTATCTTCTGCCTTTTTTTCTAAAAATCCGGCCTGACCGAAAAGCAAAGCCTCCAGCTTGCCAAGATCCTGCTGCTGGAATCTTAAAACAGAAAAATCAAAGGATCTACCCAATGATAAAAATGCCTCCCCGTTAACTTTGAGTCCGAAATTTTTACAAAGCAACTGAAAAAGAACAGCCTCCCAGTCATTTTCAGAATTCTTTAGCAACTCGGAAATTAATTCTGATCGTTTACACAAACGCTCTACATACAAACGCTCCAGCCAGTTATCTAATGTGAAATAATCTATATTTCCGATTTCATTTTCACACGAAATAAAACTTACCGGTTTTAAAAAGAGATTCCGGTAATTGTTTAACAATTGATCATCTACATAATTTTTGATCTCAAGAGCCGGAATCCTGTCGTTTGAAGCTCTGTAAACTTCAGCGTCATGTTGCCATACCACATGCAGGATCACATTATCATAGGATGTATCTTCCTCATGATGATGTATATACCAATCAGAGGATCTAAGGTGTATCTCTATATTCCCCGCCCAGGTCTGCCCGCCAATGATCAGCTTTGCATTAAAAAAATCAGGACCCGAATTTAAATTGTGTTCTCCCGGATTCAGGATTGTAACCTCTGAACCCTCCGTAGTTTGCAATTGATTTAGCGTTAAATATTTATGTTTCCATAAATAATGCAAAAAATCCTCATTTATCTTCATAAGATCATTTTATACTTAATGACCTTATTAAAGAAAAGTTAACATCAAATTGATTCTTTTTTTACCGGTAGCGGCTTTTTAATTTCAGCAAA
>QNYL01000162.1 GCA_003973375.1 Flavobacteriia bacterium | reverse complement strand
AATCAGGCTTTATCTTTTTTAGCTTCGGCTCCGGTAGAGGAATTATCAATGGTAATATCGCTGGTGATCACAAAATCGTCTGTATAAACTTTTAAGGTGTATGTTCCTTCTTCCAATTGTGTTTTATCAATCTCACATACTTTACCTTTATTTGAAGAACTATGAATCAGTTCGTGATTTTCCGGTGCCAGGATTTCGTATTTATAAAAATCCTGGGCTGATGTAAGCTTTAAATTGGTTGAGGCTGAATTGTCTACAATGGTAATGGCTTCTTCTCCGTTAGGAAATGTAGTTACATATTTGATTGTTTTTGCTGATTTCTCCTGAGAGAATCCGATTAAACTGATTAATGAAATTACGATGGTTAAGAATATAGTTTTCATAGCTTATTTTTTTATGGTTATACTTTTTATTATTGATTGTTGTTTATTTAATATTGAATGTTGTTATCCGTTATTCGGATCTGTTAAAGAAGAGTTTTCTATAGTGATATCGCTGGTGATCACAAAGTCGGCTGTATAAACCTTTAAGGTGTAAGTTCCTTCTTCCAGTTGTGTTTTGTCGATCTCACATACTTTTCCCTTGTTTGAAGAACCGTGGATCAGTTCGTGGTTTTCCGGTGCCAGGATCTCGTATTTATAAAAATCCTGGGCTGATGTAAGCTTTAAATTGGTTGAGGCTGAATTGTCTACAATGGTAATGGCTTCTTCTCCGTTAGGAAATGTAGTTACATATTTGATTGTTTTTGCTGATTTCTCCTGTGAGAATCCGATCAAACCGATCATGGCGATTGCGATTGTTAAGATTGTTTTTTTCATGGCAATTTTATTTTTAAAGATTATTTATTATTAGATTTTTACGTTTTCGTCAAGTGCTTTGTATTCATAATGGAATACATATTCATTAAGTGTATAAACTCCTTCACGGTAATCGAATGAATCATCTTGCAGTTTAAAAGCATCGTGCATAAATTCATGGTCATTTTCTCTAAGATCATATATTCCATCTACATCACTAATAACCAATACATTATTATCAATAAGCTTTAGGTCAAGACTTGTATTTTCAAAAGTTGCTTGTGAATTTTTTTCCTGCTGATGTAATAAAGCAGTTTTTTCAGCGTTATTTTGTTGTGCAAAACCAATTAGCCCAACTAAACTGAACCCAAGGATTAATATTGACTTTTTCATAGTGATATATTTTAAGTTAAATAAATATTCTAAACTCTGAAGAAGTTTTCTAATAAACCGGGAAAGTGATATTGTTGTTAATTGTTATTGCATTTTTAAGATCCGAACTTGCATTGATGATCTCTGGATTTTAAAACCGGCTGTTAAATACCGGTTTTATTATTCAAGATGTCATTCGATCAATGTGTTTTGAGATGTCGTCCTCGAAATACAAGTCAAATATAAGGTCAAAAAAGTATGCAAAACAATAGTTAAAAATGGGAATTTATAATATCCTTAAAAACCGTTAGTTTGAATTTTAGAGAAGAAATTGTTTAAGAAAATCTAAAAATATTTATGTAATAATCTGTTTTACAGTATTTTACTTTTATACAATAATTTATAAGAAATTGCGTTAATTTTTTCTGTAAACCACTAAAAAAAATTCATTTTTTTAGTTTTTTCCTTGTTTTTCATAGTCACTCTACCCAAATACCACTACTCTACAGACTAAGGAATTCAATGATTTATTCATAACTTCCGGGTAAATTTATTTTAAGATCTTTATAAATATTTTTAAATATTCATCAAATTATCAATAAAAAAAGAGAATAATTAGTGTTTTTATTTAGCTGATTCCTTCAATTTTTGATAAAAATATCTACTCTTTGTAGTATTCCCTGAGTACTTTTTCAAGATTTCATAAAAGGGATAATAAATTCTTCTGCAAAAGTTTTGATAGATTATTCTTCCTCATCATTTTCTGTATGAATCTCCTTCCCGAGATACATCAGCTTATAACCGGGTTCAACTGTAATCTCTTCATAATTGGAAGGAATGATCTGTATCTCATTATTAAGATCCTTTATAAACAACGGAATCGTATTCTTTTCTTTTTGCAGTTGTTCCATTATATTGAGATACTGCTCTTTTGACGTAATTTCCACTTCATTGATCGAAGGAAAATCCCGGGCCACCTCGCTGATGTTCAGGAAATCATCATGAGAAGAGAACAGAGTCTCTACCGGAAGATCTTTTTTACTTCTCATTTCCGCTGCATTGATCAACCTGAATGCTCCTTGTTTTCCAAAATGCTTTTTAAGTTTATTAATGGCGTATTGGTTGATCGAATCACTCGCCGTAAGGGCCAATATATAACCTATATCATTAAATTCGACATTTTCAATCAATGCATCGCTGTGAACATCATATTTATAAGCCTCCAGTCCCATCAACTTAGCATTTTCAATATGTTTTGGATTACTATCAATCATCACCACCCTCCTGTCATTATTTTGAAGATATTTCGCAATAAGTCTTGCAGGATTGGAAGCTCCAATAATAAGAATCCCTTCCGTCTTTTTCAGTAATACCCCTGCATATTTTGCAAATAATTTTGCTGTAGTTGCATTTAATAAAACTGTTCCCAGAACAATCATAAATACCAGAGGTGTAATATAATTTGCATCTTCCACGCCCTGCATGGTCAGTTTTAATCCGAACAGGGAAGCAATTCCCGCAGCTACAATTCCTCTGGGTCCTACCCAGCTTATAAATAGTTTTTCATTAAAATTAAGATTTGATTTTTTTGTACTTATAAAAACCCCAAGCGGCCTGGCTATTAAGATAATTACCGCAAAGAGCATCAGGGAATTCCAGCTGAATACCAGTTTCAGATCTTCTAAATCGATATGTGCCGATAATAAGACAAACAACATCGATATCAATAAGATACTGATCGATTCTTTAAAATAAAGAACTTCTTTTAATCCTTCCACATCCATATTTCCCAAAACCATTCCCATTACAACAACAGCAAGCAAACCACTTTCATGAGCGAAAAAATCAGACAATACAAATACACCCAGAACAAGGGCCAAAGCAACAACATTCAACAAATAATGAGGGATCCATTTTTTACGCAAGGTAAAAGCAAAGGCATGAGCAAATGAAAAACCTATAGAGAATCCTATTATAATTGTTTTCCCAAACTCAAGCATCGCCTCTTTGGTATACGTACTGCCCTGCACCTCACCCACACTGATAAATTCAAAAACAAGAACTGCCACAAGAGCTCCGACAGGATCTATCAAAATTCCTTCCCATTTTAAAATGGTTGAAAGATCCTTTTTAATGGCCAGATTTCTTAAAATAGGTGAAATTACCGTAGGGCCCGTAACAATGATCAGTGATGAAAAAAGAAAAGAAATAGACCAGGTTAAACCCATTATATAATGAGCAGAAACTCCTGCAACAAAAAAAGTTATTACAGGACCTATGGTGATCAGCCTGTAAATTACAGGTGCCACATTTTTAACTTCTTCCTTTTTTAGGGTAAGTCCGCCTTCAAAAAGTATCAGGCTAATAGCCAGAGAAACAAAATTAAAAAGACGTTCTCCCGGGAAAAGCCCTACTTCCCCATCCCAAACCGGTTCAAGCCATTTATTACCATCTTCAGAAATTAAAGTGGATAAAGGCCCTACCATCAATCCTATAAAGATCAATGGCAAAATAGCCGGAATCTTAAACCTCCAGGCCAGCCACTGTGCCATAATTCCTAAAATAATAATACTGGCTAATTCTAACATACGCTATACAAATTCACTTTTTACAAATATATGTTTTTTAATATTATAAACTGATCAGATTTGTTCAATTACGGAAATAGTTTTTCTAAAAAGAACCTTGCATATATTACTGAATTTAACTAATTTAGTTAAGTTGTTACCGGCAGACTTTAGTCGATAAATATTTCTTTAACTGTTTTAAACATTTTAGATATTTTAAAGGAAATTCTAATGATTATCCTGTTAAAAAAATCCTGAAAAGGAAAAATACCGCTCCCTATGAAAACCAACTTTTGTCCTAACTGTGGAACCCGACTTAAAAAAGGTGATAAATTCTGCCCCAATTGCGGAACCAATATTCAATCTGAATCAGAACAGAAATCCCCTGATGACTCCGTAAAGAAAAAAGAATTATCTAAAAAAACTAAAAAGTTATCCGGTTCCGATCTCAACTTGCTGAACAAAAAAATTGAACTGGAAAACAATCAAAGCGGTATTGTTAAAAAAGCCTGGTATTTAGCAGGTTTCTTTCTGCTCGTCATTATTTTAGCCTTTATGGATATGGATTCCCTGCCCATACATCCTGCATTTGTTATGCTTTCTATTTTTTTCCTGATCATGTCGGTGATTATTGCATTTATGTTCCGCAACCGGGAAAAGAAACTACAAAAACTTATCACCGGAGAAAACTTGATCGCACAATGGGTGCTCACACCCGGACAGAAAAAGAAATACGCAAATTATCTTTTTAAGTTTGAATCGGGTAAAAATCAGATTATTTTATTCTCCATCTCTTTTATTGCCATTATTGTA
>QNYL01000278.1 GCA_003973375.1 Flavobacteriia bacterium | reverse complement strand
CTTATCAGTATAAGTTCCTGCATATTCTTTAAGATCTAAATGTTCCTTACCTAATTTTCCTCTCAGTTCTTCATCTTTCAGTCTATTCTCTTTGCTCTTTTGTTCATCTTCAGTTTTATATTTTAAATAATCAGCACTCCAGTCTTTACCATTGTCGATTCCTGCCAAAAGCACATCGAGGGTTTTATTTACCACAGCGGTTGGCGCCCAGTTTAAGCTGTTGGTAAGTACAATAATTCCCAGATCCTTATCCGGAACAAAGGTTGATTTTGAGATCATACCATCGTATCCACCACCGTGTCCGATGATCTTATAACCCTGATAATCCTGAACAGACCATCCCATTCCATAGCCTTTAAAATTGACCTTCTCCTTATTCTTTCCAACTCCGAAAGTAGCCTGAGGTGTGGTTAGTTTATTAAAGGATCTTTCAGAAAAATAGGTTTTTCCATTCAGCTTTCCCTTGTTCAGATTCAATTGCAGCCATTTGGCATAATCATTTACCGAGGAGATCAGGGCTCCTGCCGGAGCAACATTATCCCAGTTTACCCATTTGATTTCATAATGTTTCCCGTTTTCATAAAGATAAGGAGTTGCTACGTTCCTGGTTCCCGCAATCTGATCAACAGAGGTCAGGGTACGGTTCATTTTTAAAGGCTTTAAAAAATGAGTTTTCACATAATCCACCCAGCTGCTGTCGGTTATCTTTTCCAGTACTTTTCCGGCAGAAAGATATCCGATATTGGAATACCCGAATTTGGTTCTGAATTCGTATTCAGGTTTCAGATATTGTTGTCCTGCTATGATCTCCTCAGGAGTTTTTGTAGTTGCAAACCACAAAAGATCACCACTAAAAGTCTTTAACCCGTTCCTGTGCGTCATAAGATCCTCAACCATGGTATGCTGTGTGGTATAATCGTTATACAAACGATAATAAGGCAAAATACCAAGTACTTTATCCGTCCAGTTTAAACGGCCTTCTTCAACCAGCTGTGCGATAGAAGTTGCGGTAAAAGCCTTGGAATTAGAAGCTATAGCAAACAAAGTGTTCCCGTCAACTTTAGTTTTCTTAGCAATATTTGCATACCCGTAACCTTTGCTAAAGATAATCTTTTCACCATTGGTAATGGCCACTGCCATACCCGGTATATGCCATTCGTTGAGTACTTTCTGATAATATTGATCCAGCAAATCGAGTTGTTCCTTGGTTTGAGAAAAAACCGGAATCGTAAAGAAAATAATTAGAAGAAGGAAAACATTTTTTTTCATTGTATAATTTTTTATGAGTATAAAAGTAATCTTTTTTAGTATAACAGATACTGTCCGAAAATGCCAAAAAAAGATGTTTAATATGTAACATAAATTACTTATTTTTGAAACCTAAAAAGATTTTTTTTTCAAAATCAATTAACCGCCTATAGCATGAAACGATTTTTTTTAATTTTCATCTTATTACTCCAGTCACTAAATACTTTCTCATCCCCCGGTTCCGATCCGCTTTCACAGGCAAAAAAAATTGCAATTGCTACCAATAAACTGATCCTGGTTGATTTTACTGCTGTATGGTGCGGCCCATGTAAAAGAATGGAGTCAGAATCGTGGAATAAGGAAGATATCATGGAGCTTTCTTCACTCTATGTATTTATTAAGATTGATGTTGATATGTACAGGGATATTGCTACAAACTTTGGTATTAAATCTATTCCCAACATTTTTATTTTAGATCCGAACGGTGAAGTAATCCACCAAAGTACCGGGTATCAGACAAAAGAAAAGCTTACTTCCTTTTTAAAGAAATACGCTATCAATCTTAAATATCTTCAATCTTCTTATATCATCAATTTTAAAAAAGAGACCGCGAGTTCTTTGATCAGGCTGGCTAAAAAACAACAGGAATTCTCAATACTTCTCAACAGACCGGTAAAAGATGAATTTCTATCCCTCTCAAGAACCTATCTTAAAAAAGCTGAAAAAAGATTAAAAAAGGAGAAGAATTCCGCTCTTACTCAGGAAGTTGAATTACTCTACCTGCATGGATATCTGATCAGTAACAATTATGATAAGGTAGAAAAGAAACTGAAAAAGGGCTTTAAAGAAGAAAAAATTGACGAACTGAACAGATCCTTGTACTACTTCTTAAATTATATGGTCAACAGCAAGAATAATAATAAAGAAAAGGCAAAATTCTACCTTGACAAACTGAAAGAACAAAATTACAGCAAAGTCTATTTAAAAGAGATAAAACTGCTCTCTCCTGCCTGATTATTAATATCTTAAATTATCTATAGATCAGATACTTTGCCCTTACTTTCTTAAATTTTTCAATATCTATTTGCCATCCTTTATGGATCTCTTCCGGACTCATTCCCGCTTCGATCTGTTCTCTCAGCTTCAAAGTTCCGGCATGAATTGTAAAGGTTATACCAAAGAAATCCTTGTCTTTTGGTGTTTTGTTATAAGCATCCACAACAAAAGAAATATCAACTTTACTAAGTTTTGGATGATGGCTCAGGTCAACGCCATAACATAATTCCCCTTCAAATTTAGGATGTTTTGAACCGAAATTCGGTTGGGGTGTATAACTGAAATCACTTTTCGGAAAGAAAGGAGCCCCGTAGCGCTGAAACTGATATTCTGTTCCTCTTCCTGCATTGATGATGGTCCCTTCAAAAAATCCCAGACTCGGATACAAATTAATGGATTTATCATTAGGAAGATTTGGTGAAGGTCGTACAGGCAGACTGTATTCGCTCTGATGAGTATAATTCAATAGAGGGATCACTGTAATATTACATTGTATTCCGTCTTTAAGCCACTTTTCACCGTTCACCATTTTAGCATATTCTCCCATGGTCATTCCGTAAACCAAAGGAATCGGATGCATTCCAACAAATGAACTGTGCTCAGGTTCCAGCGTAGGTCCGTCAATATAATATCCGTTCGGATTTGGCCTGTCCAGTACGATCATCGGAACATTTTTTTCTGCACAGGTTTCCATCACATTGCTCATCGTGGAAATATAAGTGTAGAAACGCACTCCAACATCCTGAATATCAAATAAAATCACATCTACATCATCCAAAAGTTCAGGAGCTGGTTTTCTATTCTCTCCAAATAAAGAAACAATAGGTAAACCGGTTTTGGTATCAATATCATCATTAACATGCTCTCCTGCATCTGCTTTACCTCTAAAACCGTGTTCAGGAGCAAAAACCTTAACAATATTAATATCCAAAGTCCTTAACGAATCAACCAAATGAACAAAAGAACTTCCAATTTCTGACTCCTGCACCAACGGCAGGCGAGTCGGGCTTTTAAAGATCACACTGGTCTGATTGGATACAATGGCTACTCTTTTACCTTTTAACAGGGGTAAATATTCCTGAGTGCGGTTAGCTCCCACCACAATTTCTTTTACAGGTTTTTTCGTTAAAATGGCCTGATCTTTTGAATGTTCCTCTTTTCCTCCACAGGAAATAAGCACAGTTAAAAAAACAAAAAAGAATAATTTAGAGACTGAAATTAAATCTGTATTTTTGAACATCAAATAATCTGTTATAAATTTGAATTACGAGTTATTTATTGCAAGACGTATCATTGCTTCCAAGAAGGACAAAAGTAGTGTATCTTCCCCTATTATTAAAATTTCTATTCTGGCTATTGCAATAGGAATTATCGTAATGCTTTTTTCTATTGCCACAGGTGTTGGATTGCAAAAAAAGATTAAAGAAAAGATTTCCGGTTTTAACGGTGATGTACAAATTACTTATTATGATGCCAATAATTCAAAAGTTACCTTAAACCCCATTTCTTTAGATCAGGAATTCTACCCGGAGTTTAAAAATGTTTCCAATATTAAGAAAATACAGCCTTTTGCTACCCTAGCCGGAATCATTCGTACACCAACAGATTTTGAAGGGATCATCTTTAAAGGTGTGGATAAAAATTACGACTGGTCATTCTTTAAAGAATATCTGAGAGCAGGAAAACTCCCTAAAATTACCGATAAAGTAAGTAATGAGGTGATCATCTCAGAGATCACATCGCAAAAACTTAAGCTGAAAGTGGGTGATACTTTTCATATGTTCTTTGTGAAAAATAATCCGAACAAAGCCCCAAATTCACGAAAATTTAAAGTGTCTGGGATCTTTAACAGCGGATTTAATGAGATCGATGAAGGCTTTATTGTTGGCGACATGAAACATATTCAAAGAATAAACAAATGGAAATCTGATGAAGTGGGCGGATTTGAGGTCATTTTAAACGATTTTGACAAATTGAAAGAGACCGGTTTCGACATCTACAGCAATATTGATTCCAGCCTTAATGCCACCACCATTTCTGAAAAATATCCGGGCATCTTTGAATGGCTGGCTCTTTTTGACACCAACATCATTGTAATTATCGGGATAATGATCATTGTAGCCGGCATCAATATGATCACTGCCTTGCTGGTTCTTATTCTGGAAAGAACCCAGATGATAGGAATCTTAAAGGCGCTGGGCAATACCAACTGGAGTATCCGAAAGATCTTTTTATACAATGCAGCCT
>QNYL01000119.1 GCA_003973375.1 Flavobacteriia bacterium | reverse complement strand
CTTCAATTCCAATACGATAAACCTGCAACTCAGTTATGCTGATTTTCTGACCTTTAAACTCAATCAGCCGGAGAAGGCGATAGAAGTACTGGAACGTTCTGAAAAACTTGCAAAAACTCCCTTTGCAAAAGGAGATATCAAGATCAAACTGGCTGATATTATGGTTTATACCGGCCAATTTAATCAGGCACTTGTATTGTATTCTCAGGTTCAAACCGGATTAAAGAACAGTCCTCTGGCCCAGACGGCACAGTTTAAGGTTGCACAAACCTCTTTTTTTAAAGGAGATTTCGATTGGGCAAAAACACAGTTAAAAGTCTTAAAAACCTCAACTTCCAAACTTATTGCCAACGATGCCCTGGAACTGTATCTGCTTATTACAAATAATATTGCAAAAGACTCGGTTACCAAGCCTCTGGAACTCTATGCCAAGGCGGAATTATTATCTTATCAAAATAAAAATACTCAGGCTATTGACACGTTAAATGTTATTTTAAAAACCTATAAAGGACAACCGGTGGAAGATGATGCCCTTTTTAAACAGGCTGAACTTTTTATTAAAACAGGTGAATCTGAAAAAGCCAAAGAGAATTATCTAAAGATCATCAAGATCGATCCGGAAGGAATTTTTATTGAAGATGCTTATTATAAACTGGCAAAACTTTATCAGGAAGTGTTAAATGATCCTGAAAAAGCAAAAGAATACTATAAAAAGATCCTGTTTGAATATCCAACCAGCATTCACGTTCCTGAAGCACGAAAACAGTACCGATTGTTAAGGGGCGATTCTGTCCAATAATTTAACCTGTCAGATAAAACGGATAATCCATCCGAGCAGAAGTCCTCATTGCAGATCTGTTTGGCAGCTTTTTCCAGCGAAGCCATTCCGTTTTTCATTGAATTTCTCTGCTAATCAATCTTATAATTAAGATTTTCAGTTTGTAAATGTTCAAGCTTCTTAGATGAACTAAAAATATTTCTTAGCAATTCACTCGTTATCTTTTTCCTTTTTACATAGTCATTATAAGTTTCATTTCTCCAATCCAGGTCTTCATGCCAGAAATCAGTTGGTGAAATATAACAATAGGTGTAATTATGAACAAGACTGGCCTTATTCTTTTTAGAAACAAGACTGTCCGTTGAAGCAGCGGCAATTAATGTAATATTCCTTTTTTTACACTCCTTTGATATCAAAGATAAAATCTCATCATAAACCGGAATTACCTTATCCATTTTAAAATTCTGATATGAGGTGTTTCCAAGATTATTAATAGGGCGTAACTGTAATTTATTTATATCAAACGCACCAAAAACCTTAAAAAAATCTTTCAATTCATTAAAATTATCTTCATTAAACGTGTAGTTGATCCTTAAAGACAGATCCGGATAGATTTTCTTAACTTCTGTAATATAGGATAAGGATTGTAAAAACCTTTTGTAATCGGCCTTTTGCATAAAATCATTATAGGTATCCTCATAAACACCATGTAATGAGACAATGATCTCATCAAGACCCAATTCTGCCCATCTTAGAAGATTGTCTTTTGTCAAAAGATTTGCATTGGTTGTTAAAGAAACATGGGGAACTTTAAAATCCTTCGCAACTTTTATAATTTCACCTATATCTTTGTATAAAGTTGGTTCCTTTCCACATCCGATCTGCAATTTTAACGCCTGTTTCAGAACAACTTCCCCCAGCCTGGGCAAATCCTTTTTATCAAAAATTCCTTTTAAATTCTTTGTAAAATTATCATCGGAGAAATAGCACATTCTGCATCGCAGATTACATGCATTTACGGGATCAAAATGAACTGCCAGATATCTTTTTTTGAGTTTATAAAAAAGAAATAAACCCAAAAATTTAATTCTGTGGTTCCGGATTAACCGGTTAACTTTTAAAAGAGAATAGTAGTTCATTTTTAATCCTGGATATTCTCGGCCTGTACAATCTTATACAGTTTATCACTCGGGCGAATTCTGAATTCGAGCGGTATGGTGATCGAATCACCTTTTTGAGCCAGTGTTCCTTTTTTATCGTTGACAAACATTTCAGAAACCTCCATCTCTTTTGCTCCTGTTGTAGGGCCGGTAATTAAGATGGTGTCCCCCACTTTCAAATCAAAAGCATCGAGTTTAAACTCACCGATCTGAGCTTTGGGAAAGAAATGCATGCCTTTGCCTAGATAAACTTTTTTCTGTGTAGCATGTGAACCCGATCCGTCACTCCATTCCCCCAGTTTCTGACCGAGATAATACCCGTTCCAGAATCCGCGGTTATAGACTTTTTCAAGTTCTGTCATCCACCCTGCTACCTTTTCTTTTGAAAAGCTTCCGTCAGCAATACTATCAATGGCTTCCCTGTAGGATCTCACTACTTTTGCCACATATTCAGGGGCACGTCCTCGGCCTTCTATCTTTAAAACCTTTATCCCCGCATCGGCTACCTGATCGAGAATGTCTATGGTACAAAGGTCTTTTGGCGACATGATATATTCATTATCAATCTCCATCTCAACGCCGGTTTCCTGATCGATCACTGTATATTTTTTTCGGCAATCCTGTTTACACGCTCCCCTGTTAGCACTCGAGTTATGATTGTGCAAACTCATATAACACTTTCCGGAAACGGCCATACAAAGAGCCCCGTGACCAAAGATCTCTACTTCAACCAGTTTACCGTTAGGCCCTTTAACCTCTTCTTTCTTGATCTGATCAGTGATCTTTTTAACCTGCCTTAAACTCAGCTCCCTGCTCAGCACAATGGTATCGGCAAACATTGCATAGAATTTCAGGGTTTCAATATTGGTAATATTCACCTGGGTGGAAATATGAACTTCCATCCCGATTTGTCTTGCCATGGCGATTACCGCCTGGTCCATCGCAATTACCGCAGAAATACCCGCTTCCTTAGCTTTGTTCAACAAGGTTTTTACAATACCCAAGTCGTGATCATAAATAATTGTATTGAGTGTCAGATAAGTTCTTACCCCTTTCTCACCACACCTTTTTGAGATTTCAGGCAAATCATCAAGGGTAAAATTAATCGTTGCCCTGGCTCTCATGTTCAACTGCTCCACACCAAAATATATCGAATCTGCTCCGTTGTCCAGCGCAGCCTGCAGGGAATCAAAATTTCCGGCCGGCGCCATTAATTCAATCTTATCTTCTTTATTTACAACCGTTTCACTCATCTTATATAATAAACATTAGCCTTTTTTGATGGAGGTGCAAAATTACAATTTATAATTCAATTGATTTTTGAGTGTGTTAAAAATTAACAATCTACAGCATTTCTTGAATAATATTAAACAAATTGCAACAAAACACAGATTTTATAAGCCTTATCTAAGATTTATTTTATAATCTTTGCAGCTTAAATTTTTACTGTTTAAATAAATTAAATATGAAGTTAGCCGTTGTAGGAGCCACCGGAATGGTAGGCCAGGTAATGTTAGAGGTACTGGAAGAACGAAATTTTCCTTTTACAGAATTGTTACTGGTAGCCTCTGAAAAATCAGTTGGAAAGAAAATTATCTTTAAAGATAAAGAATACCGTGTAATTGGTTTGCAGGAAGCTGTTGATCAGAAACCTGATGTTGCCCTGTTCTCTGCCGGAGGATCAACTTCAATGGAATGGGCTCCGAAATTTGCTGAGGTTGGAACAACCGTAATTGATAATTCTTCAGCCTGGAGAATGGATCCTGAAAAAAGATTGGTTGTGCCGGAGATCAATGCTGACATTCTGACAAAAGATGACAAGATCATAGCTAATCCCAATTGCTCAACCATTCAAATGGTTATGGCTTTGGCTCCTTTACATAAAAAATATAAGATAAAACGCTTGGTGATCTCTACTTACCAGTCCACTACCGGAACCGGTGTAAAAGCCGTACGCCAGCTGGAGAACGAATACAAAGGAATTCAGGGGGAAATGGCTTATCCTTATCCTATTCACAGAAATGCTATTCCGCATTGTGATGTTTTTGAAGAAAACGGCTATACCAAAGAGGAGATGAAACTGGTTAATGAAACAAAAAAAATATTAGATGACGATTCCATCGCTATAACTGCCACGGCGGTAAGGATACCTGTTGTGGGCGGACATTCAGAAAGTATCAATATTGAATTTGAGAATGATTTTGAACTGGGAGAAGTAAGAAAACTCCTGCACGAAACACCGGGTATTGTTGTAAAAGACAATACCGATACCAACACTTATCCCATGCCGATCTACGCTCATGGTAAAGATGATGTTTTTGTTGGCAGAATCCGCCGTGATGAATCCCAACCCAGGTCTTTAAACATCTGGGTGGTTAGCGATAACCTGAGAAAAGGTGCCGCTACAAACACCATTCAGATCGCAGAATATCTTTTAAAGAACAAGGTATTATAAAATGTATTAAACCTCAGGGCAAGCCCTGAACTCTTTAATAGGAATCAAGCCAAGGGTCGAGATGCCTGCCACACCTGCAAGGCAGGTTAAACCAAGATCCCGCTAAAAAAAGCGGGATTAGTTCGACTAACTAAAAAATTGAAATTAATTTTTTAGAGTCTCACGAATAAAACA
>QNYL01000120.1 GCA_003973375.1 Flavobacteriia bacterium | reverse complement strand
TATGCTTAAAGATAAAGTTATAGAATCTTATATTAAAATGGACGATTATTATACAGAATTTGCTAAAAGAATTGAAAATCGTCAACAGATTGAGGATTCATCGATTAAAAGGCGTAATAGATCGTGTAAATATCTTATTCAGAGATGATGAGTATTTACCAGTTATTTCACTTTGGGTGTTAAAATAAGGAAAAACAGAGGTATTAAATATTGAATGAATGTATTTCCCCAAATTTTATTTTTACATTAAATATTTTATCTAGTTCAACCCCTTGAATAATATGATAAAATAGTCGTATTACGCCACCATGTGTTATAATAATCCATTTTTGTTGATTTTGCAGTTTTAAATCCTCATAAAACTGAACTACTCTTTCTTTCATACTTAATAGAGATTCTCCATTTGGGCAGGGGTATTCAATATAATTATTCATCCAAATATCCAGTTCCGGATCTTTGATATCATCCCATTTTTGCATTTCCCAATCCCCAAAATTTAATTCCATGATACGCTCATCTGTTTTATAATTCTCTGAAATACAACCTGCTAATTTAGTACATCTCTTTAACGGACTTGAAATAGTACGGGCATTTGATAAATCGAGATTTTTTAAAATGGCCTTTTTTTCTTTTTCAAAAGTTTTGTCAACAGGCACTTCACTTTGTCCATAGCAAATTCCTTTTTTTATCTTTAACCGGGTATGTCTTATCAATATTAATTCCATAAGATTAAAAACGAAAGTAATATAATCAATTCAGAAATCTGCTGACTTGCGCCAAGTGTATCTCCCGTATATCCACCAAGGTGTTTTTTAAACCAAAAAGCCAAACTGAATTGTGTTATTATGATTATTGGGATAATAATTAAGGTTCTAATGCCAAAAAACATGAGAGGAGCAAATGCAAAGATAATAGCAATAAGAAGCGAAGAAAGAGAAATTCCTTCTCCAACAGGTTTTGATTTACTGCTATCATCAATTCTTACATAATTTAAAAAATAGATCAAAACAACAGGAGACAGTCTGCTTAGAATTTGAGAAACAAAAATTACAGGAATTATTAAGTTTAAATGATATTCAGATAGTAGTATAAATTTAAAAAGTATTGCCAGAATTAATGCAATGCTTCCATAAGTGCCAATACGGCTGTCTTTCATTATTTTTAACTTTTGTTCCTTGTTCCAGCCTCCGCCAAAAGCGTCAAATGTATCTGCCAAACCGTCTTCATGAAAGGCACCGGTAGTTAAAACAGAAGCAATGATGGAAAATATAACAGAGACCGGTACAGAAAAAAACATATTGGAAATATAGAAAACACCGGCAGAAATTCCGGCAACCATGTAACCGATTAATGGTAAATATTTACTTGCCTTATTCAGCATGTCGCTATTATATGCTCCCAGTAATTTTACAGGAATTCTGGTAAAAAATAATACGGCAGTTAAAAATATGTTGATTTCTTTTTTCAAAATTTATTTTTCAGATACTCCTGCACTTTCAAAACTGGCCATATTATTTAAAAAATTCACAGCCGATTCAATAATAGGGTAGGCTACCGCTGCACCACTACCTTCCCCTAATCGCATATTTAAATGTAGTATAGGATCTGCATGTAAAAACTCCAGCATTTTTGCATGTCCGTTTTCATCACTTTTGTGCGTAAAAATACAATGATCCAGTATGTTATTCTCCATGGCGTGAGCAGCTAAAAGAGCCGCTGTTGAGATAAAACCATCAATCAGAATAATCATATTATTTTGATAGGCTTTAAGCATGGCTCCTGTTATCATTGCAATTTCAAAGCCTCCAACGGAAGCTAATATTTCCAGCGGTTTTGTTTTATCCTTATGCAACTCCATCACTTCTTTAAGGATGGATTTTTTATGTAAGATTCCTTTATCATCCAATCCGGTTCCTTTACCAACGGTTTCTTCTATAGGAATTTTACAAAATTTACTCATTAAAACGGATGCTGAAGAAGTATTAGAAATACCCATTTCGCCAAATCCAATGATGTTACAACCTTCCGAAGCCTTTTTATCTACAATTTCTGCACCTTTTTTCAGGGCTTCCTTGCATTGTTCAATACTCATGGCTTCTGTAAGTTTCATATTTTGTGTACCATAATCAATTTTTGCATGGATAAGGCCTTCTGTTTTCGGAAAATCATAGTCAACTCCCGCATCTACTACATTAAGGTCAAAATTATTCTGTTTACAAAAAACATTGATTGCTGCACCGCCACTTACAAAATTCATTACCATTTGCCAGGTAACCTCCTTCGGAAAAGGGGAAACGCCTTCATCACTAATTCCATGATCTGCAGCAAAAACAAGCATCGCTGGTTTTTTTAATACCGGAGATAATGTATTTTGAATTTTTGCAATCCGGAATGCCAGATCTTCCAGTTTACCCAGAGCACCCGGTGGTTTGGTCTTGGTATCTATTTTATGGATTATTTCTTTTTCAAAATCAGTCATTTCTTTGTTTGTATTTTTCATTTTAATCTATGCTATTTTATTTTAATTTTTATTCCGGATACCATAAGATAAGCTTCATCAGCATCTTTTGCGATTAATTGATTTGTCCATCCTTGCAGATCTGTAAATTTTCTACCCATTTCAGTATCAGCATGTAGTCCCATTCCAATTTCATTGGAAACAACAATTAATCTGATATCTTTAGAAATTAACTTTGCCCATTGATTTTTAAAAAAAAGAAAGGATTTTTCAACATCTTCTTTATTTTTAAAAAAGATACTACTTAGCCATAATGTAATGCAATCTAAAACCACTACAGCGTGTTTTTGAATATCTAAATCACCAACGTATAGGGGTTCCTCAATGTTTTTCCATTGGTTACCACGATCCCTTTTATGTCTTTCAATTCGCTTATCCATTTCATTGTCAGTAACAACTGCTGTTGCAATATAGATGGGCTTATTTGATTCCGATAGAGCAAGCCTTTGTGCGGCAGAGCTTTTTCCTGATCGTTGACCACCGGTTAAATAAATAATCTTTGCCATATAGATTTTTTAATAGCTGAATGTTTGTGAAATGTTAAAAAACCTAAGGCATTTAAAATGAATGGGAAGAAATGACCAGAGAAATTATTCAAAAATCAATTCTTGCTTTTCACCCGAAAGCCTTGGATTGTAATTTGTTTTGGCAGGTTTTCTGACTTACTTCTTATTATTTCCTCCTTCCCATTTATAATAAACAGTGGATTGTATGGAAATAATTCTTTCTAAGATTACAGCTGCGGGGACAGTATTGGTCTTTCACCAATTTCCCTAACCAAAATCGGCAATAAAATTACGATATATTTATCATTTTATTGAATGTTGATATTATATATTTTGCTCAAAGAAATAAAAAAAGCTTAAGTTTGTCATGCATTTGGTTTTTCGTTTTATGTAAAATGAAATGAAAAAGGGAATCCGGTGTAAATCCGGAGCTATACCCGTAGCTGTAAACCATAAGAATTCTTTTTCATATTTTGTCACTGTCTGATAATTACGATGGGAAGACGTGAAAAAGTTGGGAAGCCAGAAGACCTACCAGATGCCATTTTTAATACCAGAACTTCGGGATAAAAGTTTGGGATCAGTCTTTCTTTCCAGATAGTTTTTAGGTTAAAAATATCAAATAAAAAATGCTTATAATTTGATGCAAATCAAATAGTAACATGAAATTTAATAAATCAGTATACCGTATGAAATACCGTGTTATATCGTTGTTCTTATTTTTTTTATTGTTAGTTTCCTGCAATAACAGTAAATACGAAAAAGATAAAAAGAAAAAGAAAGAATTAAGAATAGTTTCACTGGCGCCTTCAATTTCCAGAGAGCTTGTTGACCTGGGATTAAAGGACAATATTGTTGGAGCAACTTCATATTGTGATGTATCTAAAAATAATAAAGATCTTATTATCGGATCTCCGATTACAGTAAATATTGAAAAAGTATTGTTGCTAAAACCTGATGTTGTTTTTGCCTCCGGACTTACCAAAGATAAAACTATCAAAACTCTGAGAGATAATGGAGTTACCGTATATAAATTTGGAAAAATGAAATCTTTTGATGATATATGTAATCATTTTCTTGAATTGAGTAAATATGTTGGTAAAGAAAATATAGCAAAGAGCCTTATCAAAACCTCTAAAGTTTCAATTGATAGTTTAAGGTCAATAATACCACGTCAAAAAGATAGTTTACAAGTTTTTTTTCAGGTAGGGGCTAAACCTGTTTTTGCTGTTATTCCAAATACCTTTATGAATGACTATATTACCTTTTCAGGATGTAAAAATATAGCAAAGGATCTGACCAAAGGCACAATCAATAGAGAAACGGTAATCAACCGTAATCCGGATGTGATTTTTATTATAAGTATGGGTATCATAGGTGAAAAAGAAAAACGTATATGGAAAAGTTATCCTGAATTAGATGCTTCTAAAAACGATAAGATATTTATTGTAGATGCTAATTTGGCAGCAACACCAACAGTGAATTCTTTTACAAAAACCTTAGAGATTATTATTAACCATATTTATAAAAATTAAAAATTATG
>QNYL01000219.1 GCA_003973375.1 Flavobacteriia bacterium | reverse complement strand
CAAGATTATTAATATAAATTCTACTTACTCGAAGCAGGGCGCAAAATTAATAATATTTTTTTGATTCTAAACAATTTATACTCAGATTTTTGATATATAGATTTGCTCCCGTTTTTCAATTTTTTAAAATTGATTTTCAAAGCTAAATACTTCGTGTTCAAAATTTTCCGAAAATAAGAGGTCTATGATGGTTTTTCATACAGTTGTCCTGTTGAAAAAAATGATAAGTTTTCATGGAAATGAACCTTCAAAATATTTATATTTAGACTCTCAATTTTACTTAAAAATCACTCCTGAATGTATTTAATTTTCGATACAGAAACCACCGGTTTGCCTAAAAAATGGAATGCGCCCATTACAGATGTTGATAACTGGCCCAGATGTGTACAAATTGCCTGGCAGTTGCATGATGATATGGGTAAACTTATTGATCATCAGGATTTTCTGATCAAACCTGAAGGCTATAACATTCCGTATGATGCAGAACAGATTCATGGAATCTCTACTCAGCTGGCTGAAGAACAAGGGAAAGATCTTAATGAAGTGCTCGACCTTTTTAATAAGGCACTGGCAAAGACAACATTTATTGTCGGTCAAAACCTGAATTTCGATATCAATATCATGGGTAGTGAGTTCTACCGCTCAGGCATAGATACTCCTTTAACAAAGCTGCCGGTACTGGATACCTGTACGGAAAAAACAGCAGGACTTTGTATGATTCCCGGAGGAAAAGGGGGTAAATATAAATTACCTAGTTTAACAGAACTGCATGAAAATTTATTTGGAGAACCTTTTGTAGAAGCGCATAATGCCACTGCAGATGTGGAAGCAACTACCCGGTGTTTTTTCGAACTCATCAGGAGAAAAAAATTTACGTTAAAAGAGCTTCAGGCTGATGAGGACTATTTTGAAAGATTTATAGAGGTAAATCCTGATGTTATTCCAATGGCAGGATTAAATCATAAAAATCTTAAAGAAGAAAGTAAAAAATTAAAAGAAAAACTTTCTAAAACACAACAAGGAAAAGATGAGGAAAAAGCTCAGGTCGATCTGAAAGATGTGGCTTTTTCACATCTTCACAACCACTCGCAATTCTCTATCTTACAATCTACTGCCGCAATTTCCGATCTGATCAATGCGGCAGCTAAAGATAATATGCCTGCTGTAGCACTTACCGATATTGGTAATATGATGGGGGCTTTTGTTTTTGTAAAGGTGGCTTTAGAGCATAATAAGAATTCAGAGAACCCTGTAAAACCTATTGTGGGCTGCGAATTCTATATCTGTGAGAATCATCTTGACAGAACTCATAAAGACAATGGTTATCAGGTAGTATTGCTCGCTAAAAACAAAAACGGGTACCACAATCTGGCAAAGATGGCTTCTATTGCATATATCGATGGGTTTTATTATGTGCCGCGTATCGATAAGGAGGTGCTGAAAAGATATAAAGAGGATCTGATCGTTCTGAGTGGTAATATGTACGGGGAAATACCGAGTAAGATTTTAAATATTGGAGAAAAACAGGCGGAGGAGGCTTTGCTTTGGTGGAAAAATGAGTTTGCTGATGATTTTTATCTGGAATTGAATGATCACGGACAGGAAAATGAAAAGCATGTCAATGAGGTTTTGCTGAGTTTTTCTAAAAAGCATCAGGTAAAAGTGGTGGCTACCAACAATACTTTTTACATTGAAAATGAAGATGCCAAATCGCACGATATCTTATTGTGTGTAAAGGAAGGAGAGAAGATCGATACTCCAAAAGGAAGGGGAAGAGGGTTCCGCTACGGTTTGCCTAATGATGAGTATTATTTTAAGACTCAGGAGCAGATGAAAGAGCTGTTTAGAGATCATCCGGAATCGATCATCAATATACAGGAGATCGTAGATAAAGTTGAGATCTACAAACTTTCACGAGATGTTCTTTTGCCAAAATTTGATATCCCCGAACAGTTTATTCATCCCGAAGACGAGGTAGATGGTGGTAAAAGAGGAGAAAATGCCTACTTGCGTCATTTGACCTATGAGGGGGCAAAAGAACGTTACCCTGAACTTACGGATGCCATCAGAGAACGGCTTGATTTTGAATTGAAAATCATTAAAAATACAGGCTATCCCGGATATTTTCTTATCGTTGAAGATTTTATTCGTGAAGCTCGTAAAATGGGCGTTTCTGTTGGGCCGGGAAGAGGCTCCGCAGCAGGTTCTGTTGTGGCCTATTGTTTAAAGATTACCAATATAGATCCGATTAAATACGATCTGCTTTTTGAGCGTTTCTTGAATCCCGACCGGGTTTCCATGCCGGATATAGATATCGATTTTGATGATGAAGGACGTCAGCGTGTCATCGATTATGTAATAGAAAAATACGGTGCCAATCAGGTGGCGCAGATCATTACTTACGGTACCATGGCTGCAAAATCATCTATTCGTGATACTGCCCGTGTTCTGGATCTGCCTTTGCAGGATGCCGACCGGATTGCCAAACTGATTCCCAATATTAAGCTGAAAAATATCTTTGGCAGTGATGAAAATAGCAAATCAAAAGTTGGCGGACTCCGTACCGAAGAAAAGGAAAAGATAAATGAACTGAGAAAAATAGCCGAAAGTGAAGGTATTGATGCGGAAACGATTCTTCAGGCCCGAGCCTTGGAAGGTTCTGTAAGAAATACGGGTACACATGCCTGTGGGGTGATCATCACTCCGGAAGATATTACCAATCTGATTCCTGTGGCAACGGCAAAAGGTACCGATATGTTTGTTACCCAGTACGATAACCATGTGGTGGAAGATGCCGGATTATTGAAGATGGATTTTCTCGGACTGAAAACGCTTACCCTGATCAAAGACACGATTAAGATCATCAAGGCTTTGCATGGAAAAGAGCTCGTGCCGGATGATTTTCCGCTTGACGATGAAAAAACCTATGAATTGTTCCAGCGGGGAGAAACGGTTGGTATCTTTCAATATGAATCTCCCGGAATGCAGAAACATATGAAGGCCTTAAAGCCGACAGAATTTGCAGATCTTATTGCGATGAACGCCTTATATCGTCCGGGTCCCATGGAATATATTCCCTCTTTTATCGACCGTAAACACGGGCGTGAAGAAATTACCTATGACCTTCCCGAAATGGAAGAATATCTCAAAGAGACCTATGGAATTACGGTTTATCAGGAACAGGTGATGCTTTTGTCTCAAAAACTGGCCGGATTTACCAAAGGTGAGGCGGATATGTTGAGAAAAGCTATGGGTAAAAAGATCTTTGCGCTGTTGGAGAAACTTAAGCCTAAATTTATTGAAGGAGGGAAAAAGAACAATCATCCTGAGGAAGTGCTTGAAAAGATCTGGAAAGACTGGGAAGCTTTTGCGGCTTATGCTTTTAACAAATCACATTCTACCTGTTATGCTTTTATCGCTTATCAGACAGCCTATTTAAAAGCGCATTACCCGGCAGAATATATGGCTGCGGTGTTGAGCAATAATATGAACGATATCAAGCAGGTTACTTTCTTTATGGAAGAGTGTAAACGTGCGGGTATTGAGGTTTTGGGTCCGGACATCAACGAATCCTATTATAAATTTGCGGTAAATAAGGATGGTGCCATTCGTTTTGGAATGGGGGCTATCAAAGGAGTAGGAGCAGGGGCTGTAGAAGCCATAGTTAAAGAACGGAAAAATGGAGGAAATTTTAAATCAATCTTTGATCTTACTAAAAGAATTGATCTGAGGGCTGCCAATAAAAAAGCTATTGACGGACTGGTTCTGGCGGGTGCTTTTGATTCATTTCCGGAGCATCGGGCACAGTATTATAACCTTGATGAAAAAGGATTGAGCATTATCGAAAAGGCGATCCGTTACGGAAATAAATATCAGGAAAGTAAGAATTCATCTCAGGTTTCATTGTTTGGGGAAACTTCAGAAGTTCAATTTGAAGAACTTGTTATTCCGGAATGTGAACCCTGGAACGTGATGGAAAAACTGGCCAAGGAAAAAGAAGTAATCGGGTTCTATATTTCGGGTCATCCGCTTGATGATTACAAAACCGAAATGGATAATTTTTGTAATGCTAAACTCGATATTTTAAAGAATCTGCAACAGCTTGAAGGGCGGGAATTAACTTTTGGAGGTATTTTAACTGATGTTCAGCATCGGATAGCTAAGAACGGAAAAGGCTGGGCATTATTTACGCTTGAAGATTTTAAGGATTCGTATGAGTTTAAAATTTTTAATGAAGAATATTTAAAATACAGGCATTTTCTGGTGATGAATTCATTTTTATATATTAAGACCAAACTGAACAGAGCATGGCGGGACGGAGATGTAAGGATACAGTTTGTCAATATGCAGTTGCTTCAGGATGTTATGGAAAAAATGTCTAAAAAGATCACGGTTCAAATCGATATTGCAGCCCTGGATGAGAAAAAAGTAGATTCGTTAAAAAAAATAACCAATAAGTATAAAGGAGACAAAAACCTGAACTTTTTGGTTTACGATCTTGAAGAAAAAGTTAAGATCAATATGCCCAGCAGAAATACCAAAGTGGATATCTGCAAGGAATTGCTCGATGAACTGGCGGAAG
>QNYL01000079.1 GCA_003973375.1 Flavobacteriia bacterium | reverse complement strand
CTGTAATGTTTTCACCTTCAACTGTCTGGCGTAACTCAATTTTGTGAGCAGTTGAACTTGAAGCTGAAGTTGGAAGATCTATTCCATTGCTGGCATTGGATAACCTTCTCGAATCGAATACTGTAAGTCCCGATCACATCTCTACCGACTAATTTGATACAATGTAACTGGTCGTTGGATCTCGCTATGATCGAACAGGAGAAAAAGTCGGCTTGGTAACGTTAACTGGAAACAGGGAAATGAGCCCAGAAGAAATCAAAGAGATTGCTTTAAAAACCAATGAGGCTGTAAATTACGATCGCTGGAATACCTTTTCTATAGATCTCTCCAAGCTTATCAAAGTTGAGCCGGGTACCATTTACCGGATATTGATCAGTTTTAATCAGAGCCAGTCTCTTTATCCCTGTGAAGAAAAAACAGTTTTCAATCCCGATAACAATAAAAAAGGAGATGAGGAATCCTACGATGATCCTTCCAGCTGGTACAATGATTTCGAATTCAATTATAACTATTACAATTATAAAGACCGTGAAAATCCCTGCAAACCCACCTATTATATGCAACAGGAAAGATTTATTGCCAGAAATATTCTCGCTTCTGATCTTGGAATCATTGCAAAAGGAGGTGCTGGAAACAGATTACTGGTCGCCATCACAAACCTGAAAACAACAAAGCCTGTTTCCGGCTCTGAAGTAGAGATCTACAACTTTCAGCACCAGCTGATCGGAAAACAAAAATCGGGTAAGGATGGTTTTATTAAACTTGATCTCGATAATAAACCTTTCCTGCTTATCGCTAAAAAAGATAAGCAAAGAGGATATCTGCGTCTGGATGACGGGTCTGCCCTTTCCCTGAGTATGTTTGATGTGGGCGGACAAAAATCAAAAAAAGGAATCAAAGGTTTCCTTTACGGAGAAAGAGGTGTTTGGAGACCCGGAGACTCCATTTATCTATCTTTTATTCTGGAAGACAAAAACAAGCTGCTTCCTAAAGATCACCCTGTGGTTTTCGAATTTTATACTCCGCACAACCAACTGTATAAAAGAATAGTAAGTAAAAAATCAATAAATAATTTTTACAATTTCAAAACTGCTACCTCCGCTGATGATGAGACGGGTTTCTGGAAAGCAAAAGTAAAGATTGGAAATTCGGTATTTGAAAAAACAATCAGGATCGAAACCGTAAAACCCAATCGTTTAAAAATAAAACTCGATTTTCATAAACCCTATCTTTCCAATCAATCAAGAAATATTGGTGATCTGCAGGTGAAATGGCTCCATGGTGCCATCGCCGGAAACCTGAAAGTAGATATTGAACTCAATCTTGTTCCTGCAAAAACAGCTTTCAAGCAGTTTAAAGACTATGTTTTTGATGATCCTTCCAAGGAATTCTATGCAGAACAGAAAATGATCTTTGAAGGTAAGGTTGATGCCAATGGAAAAGCAAAAGTCGATCCAAAGATCTCGGTTCAAAAGAATGCTCCGGGAATGCTCAATGCTTTTTTTAAGATCCGTGCTTTTGAAAAAGGAGGAGAATTCTCTGTTGACCGTTCATCAATCCTCTATTCTCCCTACCGGGGTTATGTAGGTATTAAAGTACCGGAGGGTAAAGGCTGGAATGGCGCTTTATACTCCAATGAGCCCAATATGATCTCAATTGTTACCGTAGATGAAAAAGGTAATCCGGTTGACCGGAAAGGATTAAAAATAGAAATTTACGATGTGTACTGGAGATGGTGGTGGGAAAGATCTGATGAAGACAACCTGTCGCGTTATGTGGCAAACCGCAATAAAAATCTGATCAAGACAGCTACGATCAACACCAAAAACGGTAAGGCACTGTACGAATTGAATTTCCATAAAAACCTTTATGGAAGGAAATTTATCAGGGTGATCGATCCAAAAACAGGTCACAGCAGCGGTCAGACATTCTATGTTACCTATAAAGGATGGTGGAACAATGACGGCGGCGAAAATCCCGGAGGGGCAGAAATGCTAACCTTCACCACCGATAAAAAGGTGTATAAAACCGGCGAAAAGATCAAAGTAAATCTCCCAACCGCCAGTGAAGGAAGGATCCTTGCCAGTATTGAAACAGGATCAAACATTTTGGATGCATTCTGGGTAGATCTGAATAAAAATGAAAAGACCCTTGAAATTGAGGCAACCCCAGAAATGGCTCCAAATGTTTATATCAATCTTACACTGATCCAGCCATACAATAAAACTACAAATGACAGGCCTATCCGACTTTACGGCGTTCAGTCTGTTAAGATCGAAAATAAGAATTCACATCTGGAACCCGTTCTTAACATGCCTTCTGAACTAAAACCGGAAAAGACCTTTAAGGTTAAAGTGAGTGAAAAGAATGGTAAAAAAATGACTTACACCCTGGCTGTAGTAGATGAAGGTTTGCTTGATCTTACCCGTTTCAAAACCCCTGACCCATGGTCGTTTTTTAATGCTAAAGAAGCCCTGAGTGTCCACACCTGGGATATGTATCAGTATGTGATGGGGGCTTTTACAGGAAAGATGTCTGGACTCCTCGCGTTAGGCGGTGATGAGTACATTAAAAACAATCAGGGTAACAAAGCCAATCGTTTTAAGCCTGTAGTTAGATTTATTGGACCTTTTGAACTGGCTGCCAATTCATCAAAAACACATACCATTTCAATGCCAAATTATATCGGTTCCGTAAAAACCATGCTGGTTGCAGGAAATGAAACCGCTTACGGTTCTACTGAAAAGGTTACCCCTGTTAAAAAACCTTTAATGGTTCTGGCAACCTTGCCAAGAGTTATCAGCCCGGAAGAAGAAGTGACGCTTCCGGTTACAGTCTTTGCCATGGATAAAAAAGTAAAAGAGGTTACTGTAAGCATACAACCCAACAATTTCTTTTCCCCACAGGGAAGCAAAACAAAAAAGCTCTCTTTTAACCGTGAAGGAGATCAGGTAATCAACTTTAAATTAAAAGCTGCAAGACAACTGGGAATAGCAAAAATAAAAATTACGGCAACCGGAGGTGGTGAAACTGCAACCTATGATATCGAACTGGATGTTCGTGCTCCAAATCCAAAAATCACCGATGTTAAAAGTACCATGATCGAACCCGGAAAGACCTGGAAAAATACGTATCAGGCCATTGGAATTTCCGGTACCAACAAGGGGGTTGTGGAAATCTCTTCTACACCTCCACTAAAACTGGAAGAGCGTCTGGAATATCTAATCAGCTATCCGCATGGCTGTATAGAACAAACTACTTCATCCGTTTTTCCACAGCTGTATCTCAATAATTTAATAAAACTTAAAACCTCTGAAAAGCAAGAAATTGAAAGAAATATCAAATCGGGGATCAATAGGATCAAAAGTTTTCAACTCACTTCCGGCGGATTATCCTACTGGAAAGGCGAACAAACTGCCAGCGACTGGGGTACAAGCTATGCCGGACACTTTTTACTGGAAGCCAAAGCCAAAGGGTACAGTTTACCCGACGGTTTCTTATCACGATGGAAAAGATTCCAGAAACAAAGAGCCAATGCGTGGACAAACGATATGGAAAATCATGGCTCACTGAGCAGCAATCAACTAATTCAGGCCTACCGGCTTTACACACTTGCACTGGCTAAGTCACCGGCATTAGGTGCTATGAACCGGATGCGTTCTTTAAAAGATCTGAGCCTTGCCGCCAGATGGAGACTTGCCCTAGCTTATTTCCTTGTAGGAAAGAAGAATATTGCTGAAAAATTAATTGCCAATCAGTCAACTTCTGTCAAGACCTATAAAGAAATGTCCTATTCCTTTGGAAGTAATGTAAGAGACAATGCTATGATCCTGGAAACACTTGTTGCCCTTCAGAAAAAAGAAGATGGAAAAGCTATCTTTGATGAAATCTCCCGTGAATTAGCTTCTGAAAAATGGCTTAGCACACAAACAACCGCATTTTCATTACTGGCAGTTTCCAAATTTATTGGAAATACAGGCGGAGTGGACAGACATCTTAGTTTTACTTATAATTTGAATAAAAAATCATATAAAGTAGATCAGGATGCTCCTGTTTTTATGGCCGATCTGATGATCAATAAGAATCCTTCAGGAAGTATAGAAATTAAAAATACAGGAAGTAAAACCTTGTTTATCAAACAGCAACTGGAGGGAATTCCCGTTACCGGAGATCAGACCAGCTCGGAAAGGAATCTGAATATGAAGATCCGATATTTGAGCCTAGAAGGTAATGAGATCGATCCTGCCAGTCTGAATCAGGGTACCGATTTTATCGCTGAAGTCCAGTTAAAACACCCGGGAATCAGAGGAGATTATAAAGAAATGTCGTTAACACAGATCTTCCCTTCCGGATGGGAAATCAGAAACACAAGAATGGATGATGTAACCTCAGCTAAAACTGCTGATAAACCGAGATATCAGGATATCAGAGACGACAGGGTATTGACCTATTTTGATCTGGAGAGAGGCAAAACAAAAACATTCAGGATTCTGCTCAACGCTTCCTATCTTGGTAAATATTATTTACCCACGGTTTATTGTCAGGCGATGTATGATAACGATATCAACGCAAGAAAGGCAGGTATGTGGGTAAAAGTAGTTGAACCGGGTAAAAAGTAAATCCTATAGATGAATAAAAAAATAAAAATGAGTAAAAAGAAAGCCCTCTATTTAATAGGGGCTTTGCTC
>QNYL01000189.1 GCA_003973375.1 Flavobacteriia bacterium | reverse complement strand
AAATTTATCATTCTGGGTTCTCTGTATTGCTTGTGCCTAACTCCTTATATACTAACAAATATACACATTTATATCTCTTATTTACGGATAACATATTAAACAGGAATCCATCGTTTTTAGAAATACTTTTCGCTAGAGCGGGAGACCGGGCTTACCTCGGCAAACTCGGCACAGGCTTCTCGCCCGGTTTCTATTAAAAGAAATACCTCTATAAATAAAAAACCATCTTAAAAAAGATGGCTTCTGCTTAGAGCGGGAGATCCCGAGATCTCGAGACGATAATCAGCTTGGAAGGCTGAAGCTCTACCAACTGAGCTACTCCCGTAATATGTGTTTTATTTGTGTTTTTTCGTCCCCTGAGTTGTCCCCTGAAGCAAAAAAGCCTCAGCAGAACTGGGACTTTTCATTGGTTAACTTCGTAACTATCAGTTACTTATTAACAACACAACTATTTTTATTTTGCGGTCTGGACGGGACTCGAACCCGCGACCCCATGCGTGACAGGCATGTATTCTAACCAGCTGAACTACCAAACCGTTGCTTATAGCATGCTCACCTCTATGGTAAGCGGGTGCAAATATAAGTCAGTTTTTAATTATGACAAAAAAAAATTAATCTTTTTTACAAAAATTGTTGCCTGCTTAAAAGATAAGAGGTCAGTATCTGATCAAAGCCCTGATGAATATCAACAGGCACATATTCAATCTTATACTGCATACATTTCAGCTTCAGCTCATTAAAAAAATTTTTAATAGCATGATGATATTTTTCCTTTACCTGATCTGCAAATAAATTGATCTTTTCTCCGGTTTCAACATCGATAAATCTTTTGGGCCTATTGTCAAAATCAAAATTGTATTCCAGTTTTCCGTCAAAAGTATGAAAAAGCACTACCTCATGCTTGTTGTATTTCAGATGCCGCAGGGCCATAAAGAGTTCCTCCTTATTTTTATCAGCCTGAAACATATCTGTAAACAAAAAGATCAAAGACCTCCTGTGAATCTTTTCAGCAATCTGATGTAAAACTTTATAGGTATCTGTTACAGCTTTCGGATCTTCTTTTAAAACCTTCTTTAACTGATTGGTTATCATTCTTTTATGACGTTCACTTCCCTTGGCAGGGGAATAAAAATCGATCTCATCAGAATAGATACTTACACCAAAAGCGTCTCTCTGCCGCTTCAGGATCTCAATAAGTGATGCTGCAGCCACTACTGAAAATCCAAGTTTATTCAGATCAGTTATTTTTTCATTTTTACTTTCCGGAAAATGCATCGATGCCGAATTATCAATAATAATCTGGCATCGCAAATTGGTTTCCTCTTCATATCGTTTTACAAAAAGCTTTTCTGTTTTTGCATACAGTTTCCAGTCGATATGACGCGTACTCTCACCTTTATTATAAAGTCTATGCTCCGCAAATTCAACCGAAAATCCGTGAAAAGGACTTTTGTGCATTCCTGTAATAAAACCCTCAACCACCTGGCGGGCCAGGATCTCAAGATTGAGAAAAGAAGTTTCATTATGGATATTAGAGAATTGCATTTTTCAAAAATAAGGAATATTCGGTGTATTTTCCTGAAATAAAAAAGGTTTAACCCGAAGAGTTAAACCTTTTTAAATTTTATAAAAGTTTTTGCTTATAATAAAGCATCGATTTTATTTTTATAAACAGCTTTCGGTGCAACACCAACCTGCTTTTCTTTGATCTCACCACCTTTTACGATCAGTACGGTAGGGATATTTCTGATACCGTATTCGGCAGCATATTTCTGATCTTTATCTACATCAACCTTAGCGATCAGTATCTTATCTCCGTACTCATTTTCAATTTCATCAAGAATTGGGTGTAACATTCTGCAAGGTCCACACCATTCTGCCCAAAAGTCAACAATTACAGGTATATCTGAATTCAATACTACCTCTTCAAAATTTTCGTCGGTTACTACTTTAGCCATAATTTTTATATTTTTTAATTAATTATTTCAATTTCAGGTTGCAAAAATAAGCAATAATTTTAGTTTTTTCTGAAATGTAAAATTCTTTTTCTTATGATAGTATCAAAAAATTCTATAAGCTTACAAAAAATTAAAACTTTTTAAAACACCTGTGAAGCAATCGCTTTGATATTATCAGATCTTCCCATCGAGTAGTAATGTACCACAGGCACTCCGGCAGCAATCAGTTCTCTGGATTGTTGTACCGCCCATTCAATCCCTATTTCCCGCACCTGGTTATTATTGCTGCTTTTTTCTATTTCCTTTACCAGATCATCGGGTAAATTGATCCTAAAGATCTGCGGAAGCACATTCAGATGTCTTTGTACAGAAACGGGTTTAATTCCCGGTATGATCGGCACAGTGATCCCTATGGCTCTTGCCGCCTCTACAAATTCAAAATATTTCTTATTATCGAAGAACATCTGTGTTACCACATAATCGGCACCGGCATCTACTTTTTGTTTAAGCCTTCGCAGATCTGCTTCCATACTTGGAGATTCGAGATGCTTTTCAGGATAACCGGCCACTCCTATACAAAAATCGGTAGGATGCGGTGTGTCGATGATATCGTGGAGATATCTTCCCTTATTTAGCTCGCTGATCTGAGCCACAAGTTCAGAAGCGTAATGATGTCCGTTCTCAACCGGTGTAAAATAAGATTCATGTTTCATGGCATCTCCGCGTAAGGCCATTACATTTTCAATACCCAGATAATGGCAATCTACCAGAACATATTCGGTCTCTTCCCTGGTAAAGCCGCCGCATAAAACATGCGGCACGGTATCCACATCGTATTTATGCATGATCGAAGAACAGATCCCTACGGTTCCGGGTCGCATACGTGTAATTCTCCTCTCCAGTAAGCCGTCATTTTTTTTGATGTAAATATATTCTTCCCGCGAAGTGGTCACATCAATAAAAGGAGGCTTAAACTCCATTAACGGATCAATATTATCATATAACTTTTGTATGTGCTGCCCTTTTCTCGGAGGTATGATCTCAAAGGAAAAAAGTGTTTTCCCCTGAGCTTTTTTTATATGTTCTGTAATTTTCATTCTTTAAATTTAGATTTATCAGGCAAGATTCGGCGACAGCCATTTCTCTGCCTCTTCCAGTGACATCTTTTTCCTTTTTGCAAAATCTTCCAGCTGGTCTCTTTTGATCTTTCCTACACCAAAGTATCTTGATTCCTTATTGGCGAAATAATAACCGGAGACCGATGATGCCGGCCACATCGCCAGACTTTCTGTTAGTTTAATTCCTGTATTTTTTTCCACATCGAGCAACTTCCAGATGGTCTTTTTCTCTGTATGATCCGGACTCGCGGGATAACCCGGTGCAGGCCTGATTCCTGTATATTCTTCTTTGATCAGATCTTCATTGTTCAGTTGTTCATCCGTAGAATATCCCCAGAATTTCATCCTAACTTCCTGATGTAGGAATTCTGCTAAAGCTTCAGCCAGCCTGTCGGAAATCGCTTTGATCATAATTACCTTATAATCATCGTGATCGGCCTCAAATTCCCTGGCCAGTTCTTCTGTTCCAAAACCCGAAGTAACGGCAAAACAGCCTATATAATCGTTAATTCCTGATTCTTTCGGTGCAATAAAATCCGAAAGGGCCAGATTGGGTTTTCCATTTATTTTTTTAATCTGCTGCCTCAGGCTTACAACCTTGTTGATCTTCTTATTTCTGTCCTTTGGATCATAAATCTCAATATCATCTTCAACCGAATTTGCCGGAAAAATTCCAAATACAGCCTTAGCCTTTAAAAGATCCTTCTTTATAACGGTATTCAGCATTTTTTTGGCATCCGAAAACAATCTGCTTGCCTCTTTACCTGCAATTTTATCATTTAAAATATCAGGATACCTTCCTTTTAATTCCCAAACCCTGAAAAACGGACCCCAGTCGATATAATCGATCACTTTTTTCAGATTTACCTTCTCGATCACTTTAACTCCTATCATTTTCGGAACAGGGATCTCTGCTGTTTTCCAGTCGATCTTTAGTTTATTCTCCCGTGCTTCGGCTAAACTCACATATTCTTTTTTCTCCGTTCTGTTATAAAAACCTTCACGTACCTTCTCATATTCACTTTTTAATTGTTCCTTAAAAGCTTCCGAAGTATCTTTTTGCAGCAGATCTCCCACCACCGTAACCGCTTTGGAAGCATCGTGCACGTGCACCACAGCATTTTGGTATTCCGGATCGATCTTTACAGCAGTATGTGCTTTTGAGGTTGTTGCTCCGCCTATCAGCAAAGGAACTTTAAAATTCTGGAGCTCCATTTCTTTGGCCAGATGTACCATTTCATCCAGTGAGGGCGTTATCAATCCGCTCAGGCCGATCACATCCACTTTTTCTTTTTTTGCTGCTTCAATGATCTTTTCAGGAGGTACCATAACCCCAAGATCTATTATCTCATAATTGTTACAACTCAGTACAACTCCCACAATATTCTTTCCAATATCATGTACATCACCCTTTACCGTAGCTAAAAGAATTTTTCCACCGTCTGAGCCCCCCCGATCCCCCGAAGGGGGCATTTTAAGTGTGTTACTGATAGTATTCAGAACTTTATCAAGATTTGTTAATACTTCTTCATTTGTAAATCTTATCACTCTAAACCCTTCAGAATTCAGCCAATCTGTTCTCTCCTTATCATTTTTTAGATTCTCGGGCAACTGATGATATCGACCATCTATTTCAACAATCAGTTTCTCTTTTAAACATACAAAGTCTGCAATATAATT